>CAYLYR010000005.1:18923-26523 GCA_964387835.1 uncultured Melioribacter sp. | reverse complement strand
CTTTGTTGTTTGTATCGGAGATTGCCACGCTCACTACGTTCGCTCGCAATGACGATATATTTTTTTCTGTCATTTCGACCGAAACGAAGAGAAGGGAGAAATCTTTCTTTTTATGTTACTAAAGATTCCTCGTAGCTCAGCTACTTAAAATGCCAGAATTACTAAACGCATACCCTCACGGACTCTGTGAGAACTCAGCAAGCTGTGAGATCTAAGCTGTAAAATAAATTCACTTTACTTAATCTTTCCGAATTCTTATCATTGTTTCTATGTTTGCTAAAGTTATTTTCCTGCTTCCGACAAGGAAGGCGTTTACTTATTCCGTACCCGAAAATTTACGGACGAGCGTTCAACCGGGTGTGCGTGTTGCCGCGCCTTTCGGGAAAAGAATGCTCACAGGGTTTGTGGCATCCGTTTCGAAAGAAAAAGAAGTTGATGTTGACGTAAAATCGATATACGACGTTTTGGACAGCGCCCCCATTGTAACGGAAAATCTCTTCAAGTTCTACGAATGGATTTCAGAGTACTACATTTGTTCCCTCGGCGAGGCATTACGCAATGCCATTCCGGGAGGAACTGAAATTGAGACTAAAAGAAAAATAATTTCAACTCCGGAGTTTTGCAAGGAGCTTTTCGAAAATGAAAAAAACAAAAGAAGCATTAAGGCAAAACTGCTTGAGTTACTTTCCGAAAAAGAAAACCATACGATAAAATCTCTTCAGAAAGCGCTCCATAAAAAAAATATTTACGGCGCTTTGCGGAGTTTGGAAAAGGAAGGCGCAGTGTCAATCCTTGATGTTGTGGAAAAACCGAAAGTAGGAATAAAAAAACAAAAATTTGTACGGCTGAAAGTTCCTTCCGAGGAGGTAAGTCGGTTAATCCCGCTATTGGAAAAACGTTCTCCTAAACAAGCAATTTTGCTGATTTTTTTATCGGGCATTAAAAAAGAAATTGCTTTGGCGGAACTTCTGCAAAGCACAAAATCCTCTCAATCTTCCGTTGAAAGTCTTGCGGGAAAAGGGTATTTGGAAATATTCGACAAGGAAATCGAACGAATCTATTCCGATTCTTACTCGGAAAAAAAAGAAGTTTTGACACCTAATCCCGAGCAGAAAAATGCAATCGAAAAAATAATTAAATCGGCTTATACTGATGAATTTCATCCGTTTCTTCTCTACGGAGTAACCGGAAGCGGCAAAACACAAGTCTATATCGAATTGGTAAAAAAAGTTTTAAGCAAAGGTAAATCGGCTTTGGTGCTTGTGCCGGAAATTTCTTTAACCCCCCAGATAACCTCGAGATTTTACAACGCTTTCGGGAATAGCGTTGCGGTTTTTCACAGCAGGATGTCGCACGGCGAACGTTACGATGTTTGGCGCGGCGTATTAAGCGGCAAGTATAAAGTTGTCGTCGGTCCTCGTTCCGCGCTTTTTATGCCGTTGAAGAAACTCGGGATTATTGTTGTGGATGAGGAGCACGATGCAAGTTACAAACAGCACGATAATGTGCCGCGTTATCACGCAAGAGATGCGGCAATCGTAAGAGCGCAAATTGAAAATGTTCCCGTTGTGCTCGGTTCGGCAACTCCCTCGCTTGAAACGATGTACAATGTTGAGCTTGGGAAATATACTTTGCTTAAGTTGGAGAAACGTGCCGATGATGCGCGTCTTCCAAACATAAAATTGGTTAATCTTAATGTAGAAAGAAAATCGAATAGACTCGAAGGTTCACTTTCCAAATCATTACTCGATGAAATTGCCAAACGAATTGTTAAAAAAGAGGGCGTAATCATTCTTCAGAATCGTCGCGGTTTTGCTACAAATATTTTTTGCGAAGATTGCGGACATGTGGAAGAATGCCCCAATTGCAGCGTTTCACTCGTTTATCATATTGCAACAAACGATTTGCGCTGTCATTATTGCGGATTTAAGAAGGAAGTCCCGAAAGCATGTTCGGTCTGCGGTTCGATAGCTGTAAATTTTTTCGGTACCGGCATTCAAAAAGTGGAAGATGAACTGGCTTATCATTTCCCCGAGGCTAATATTGTCCGCGTGGATTCCGATACCATGAAAAAGAAGGGAAAACTCGGATTTATTTTCAAGGAGTTCAGAGAAAAACGGATTGATGTTCTTGTCGGTACTCAAATGGTTTCCAAGGGATTGGATATTCCTCACTTAACGTTGGTGGGAGTTGTTTCCGCCGAAGCTACATTGTGGCTGCCCGATTTCAGAGCCGACGAACGTACATTCCAGCTTTTAACACAAGTTTCGGGGCGCTCCGGACGAAGTAAAATTTCCGGAGAGGTTATTATCCAAACGGAAAATCCGAATCACTTTGTTCTGCAGCAAGTAATGGCGGGGAATTATGAACGATTTTATAATCACGAAATGAAGCTGCGGAAAGAGGGGCAATATCCTCCTTTTACTCGTCTCGGACTGATAGAAAGCAAGGATGAAAATGCCCGAAAGGCGAGGGGCGCAATTCAAGACTTTTTCAAATTTCTAATTCGATACAAAAAACAATTGGTTATTATGCCCCCGTCGGAAGCGGTTATCGCTAAGATAAAAAGAGAATTTCGTTTTCAGATTGTGGTGAAAAGCTTCAGAAAAGCGGACCCTGCAGGCAAAGTATTGCGGGAAGCGATTTTTGAATCTTTTATCGAGTTTAATAAACAATCTCGCTTCCGCGAGGTAAAACTTATTATCGACATCGACCCCCAGAACATATTATAACCGAAATCTATTCACTTATTTTTTATTGAATACCGATTCAACAACGGTAAATGTTAAATTTAATTTTTCCTTCGGTTTTAACCTAATTCCACTTTGTCGGAAAGCTCGTTTACGTCATCCGGTTTTATCGGAAAATGCTCGGAAAGAACTTTCCCTATTTCTTCAATCCCTTCGATTATTCCATCGGCAAAATGGCCGAGTGAAAATTTGCGCCCCATTCTATCACGTATTGAATCCCACACAGACTGTTCAACTTTGTCGTTAATTCCTTCATCGGCTAAAATAAAAAACTTCTTTTCAGAAAGGAGTAAATATATAAGGATTCCGGTTTTATCTCTTGTGTTTCTCATTCCCAAGCGGCTAAAATCTTCTGCGGCTAATTCCTTGATTGTCTTTTTCTTCTGCGATAAAGTCCTTCTTTCTTTTATGCTGATTTTAATTTCTCCGGCGGTTGTCGATTCCGCTTTTTTTATCGCTTCGGAAATCCGCAAAAAATCATCATCGTTAAAAAAGCCGTATAAAATTTTATTCTTATCAAACATTATTAAATCCGAATTGTATTGATTAATTAAAGTAAAGTTAAGCAATCGATATCACAGATGAAAGAAACATTTTTGATGAGGAAGAAGTAAATATAAGCGCTCGTTTTGTTTTTTTCTCTTGCTTTGAAGGGGTTCCGGAATTAAAGAAAGGCTGTCTCCTTCTCTTTTCCGAGAAAAAAAAAGAGAAAATTCGTATATTCCGATAATTGATTAATAAATAAGATAAGAGAGTGGAAGAAACACGTATGATGCAAGTTGGGCAATTGCTATTCGGTAAAAAAATCGAATAGAGGAAAGTCCGAACTCCAAAGGACAGGGTGCCGGGTAACTCCCGGGAGCCGCGGGCGAAAGTCCGTGGTTACGGAAAGCGCCGCAGAAAAAATACCGCCCCGATATTTCGGTACTTCGGGGTAAGGGTGAAAAGGCAGGGTAAGAGCCTACCGCTTCGATAGTAATATCGAAGGTCCGAAAGGAGTTCCGCTTTTGCGGAATCACGGCAAACCCCACTCGGAGCAAGACCAAGTAAAGGGAACTTCCGTTTTCGGAGCGAGGTTGTCCGCTTCGTTTGTTCCCAGGGTAGGTTGCTTGAGTTTGTCGGTAACGGCAAACCGAGATAAATAATTGCCGCCTCGATTTTTCGGGGTTACAGAATTCGGCTTACAGACTTGCATCAGAAGTGCTTCTTCCGTGTTGAGAAAATGAAAAAAACACGTTGGAAATTCAGGGAGCGCATTCCGCAGGAAGATGCGCTGGCTTTAGCGGATAGTCTGAATATTTCGGGAGTTCTTGCGGAACTTCTTATTCAGAGAGGCGTTACTAATTTTTTGGAATCAAAGAATTTCTTCCGTCCTTCGCTGGAAGATCTTCACGACCCTTTTTTAATGGACGGAATGGAAGAAGCTTCTATTCGTACAATCGAGGCGATTACCTGCAATCAAAAAATTGTTGTTTACGGAGATTATGATGTTGACGGCACATGCGCATCTTCCTTGATGTACATGTTTCTGAAAAACCTCGGCGCCGATGTTGAAGTTTACATCCCGAATCGTTTATCGGAAGGTTACGGAATTTCAAGAGAGGGAATTGACTTCGCCAAAGAACACAACACCGAACTAATTATTTCGGTTGATTGCGGAATTACCGCCGTTGATGAAGTAGATTACGCAAACTCACTGGGAATCGATACGATAATTTGCGATCATCATCAGCCGAAAGAAAAATTGCCTGAAGCATACGCAATATTAGACCCGCTGAAGCCGGGGGACAACTATCCCTTTAAGTATTTAGCCGGAGCCGGAGTTGCCTTTAAACTTGCCCGCGCCGTGGGAGATAGAGTAGGGAAGAAAGAACTGGCAATGAATTACGTCGATTTGGTTGCGCTTGCAAGCGCTGCGGATATTGTTCCCCTTATTGACGAAAACAGAATATTAGTACGAGCCGGTTTGGACATGATAAACGAAAATCCCAGACCCGGAATTTCGGCGCTTCTTCAAATTGCGAGAATGACTCACGGAAATCTATCTTCGGGGCAAGTCGTTTTTACGATTGCGCCGAGAATAAACGCCGTCGGACGTTTAGGCGATGCGATGCGCGCCGTCGCTTTATTTACAAGCCAAGACCACGATGAAGCTCGTGAGATTGCTTCCGTACTTGAAAGCGAAAATTTGGAAAGAAGAAAAATTGACGAGGTTACTTTTTCCTATGCGCTTGATTTAATTAAGGATAAAGTCGATTTTAAAACCGATAAAGCGATCATTCTTCACGGCGAGGATTGGCACCCGGGTGTAATCGGAATAGTTGCTTCCCGCCTTGTTGAAAAATACAACCTTCCTTCAATTATGCTGACTACAATCGACGGTGTTGCGAAAGGCTCTGCGCGAAGTATTCAAGGATTTGATATTTACCAAGCTCTTGAGGCATGTAAAGATTTACTTGTTCAATTCGGCGGTCATAAAGCTGCAGCGGGACTTGAAATAGAAGTTGATAAAATTGACGAGTTTCGCCGCAGATTTAATGAAGTGCTTAACAAGCAGCTTTCCGATAACGATATTGTTCCGGAAATTGATATTGACGCCGAAATTCATTTTTCCGAAATTACTGCGAAGTTCATCAGAATTTTAGACCAATTTGCGCCTTTCGGTCCGGGAAATCATCGTCCTGTATTTCTTGCGAGAGATGTTAAATGGGTTAACGGACCGCGAATCGTAGGGCGAAATCATCTAATCGGGATGTTAAAGCAGGAGAATTCCGATAAGGTTTTTGATTCAATCGGCTTTAACCTCGGCGGAATGATGAACGAGGTTGTTGATAAAAATAAAATTTTAATGGATATTGTGTTTACGATTGATAAATTTTATAAATGGGATAAAGCTTTCCCGCAATTAAAATTGAAAGATATAAGAATAAAATAAGATTGAGGTAAAAATGTCCGGACATTCAAAATGGTCAACCATTAAAAGAAAAAAAGCTGCGATTGACGCAAAACGCGGAAAACTTTTTACAAAATTGATTAAAGAAATTACAATTGCCGCAAGGCAAGGCGGCGGCGATCCCGGTGCAAATCCGAGGTTAAGACTTGCTATCGACAATGCTAAATCCGCTAATATGCCGATGGACAACATCGACCGTGCGATAAAAAAAGCAACCGGCGAACTTGAAGGAGTTCAATACACCGAGCTTACTTACGAAGGTTACGGACCGAGCGGAGTTGCGATATTGGTTGAAAGCGTTACCGATAATAAAAATAGGACGGTTGCCGAAGTTCGTCACATATTCAGCAAGTACGGCGGTTCGATGGGCGAATCGGGTTCGGTTCTTTGGATGTTCGACAGAAAAGGAATTATCACACTTCCCGCTCAAGGAAAAACAGAAGATGATTTAATGGAAATTGTCCTTGATGCCGGAGCCGAAGATATTCAATTTGATGATGATTATTTTGAAGTTACAACTGAGGTTGAAACGTTTGAAGATGTTCGCAAAGCTCTTGCCGATGCCGGACTTGAAGTAGAGAATGCTTCTCTGCAGTGGATTGCAAAAAACACCGTTGACGTTTCGGGAGAAGCGCAGGAGAAAGTAATTAAACTTATCGATATGCTCGAAGATAATGACGATGTTCAGAATGTTTACTCAAACGCAAACTTTTTAGACGACGAAGAATAATGAAAATTCTCGGAATTGATCCCGGGACTCTCGTAACGGGTTTCGGGATTATTCAATATGAAAAGAATAAACTTACTTACATCACTTCCGGGATAATCAAACCTCCCATGCGGACTCCAATGGGAGAGAGATTGAAAATAATTTACGACGATATATTTTCTCTTATTAAAACATTTGAACCTGACGAGTTCGCAATCGAAACGGCTTTTTACGGAAAGAATATTCAATCGACAATGAAAATCGGTTACGCCCGCGGAATCTCAATTCTCGCTGCAGTTCAAAATAATATTAATACCGCAGAGTATTCGCCCCGAACCGTTAAACAATCCGTAGTAGGAAAAGGCGCCGCATCCAAACAACAAGTTCAATTTATGATTACTCGTCTTCTTGCTTTGGGGAACGAAGAAAAACTTTTTGATGAAACCGACGCCCTTGCCGTAGCCGTTTGTCATGCATTCAAATCAACGGAAGTTAAATCCTCCGGCAAAAACTGGAAAACGTTTGTGGAGAATAATCCCGACTTAATTGTGAGATAAAATGATAGGATTTTTAAGAGGAAAAATAGCGGATAAGAAACCGACTTCAATATTGCTGGACGTACAAGGCGTCGGTTACATTATAAATGTTTCACTCTCTACTTTTGATAAACTTCCCGCCGTAGGGGAAACCGCCGAGCTTTTTACATATCTTAGCGTTCGTGAAGATGCAATGAATTTGTACGGCTTCTTTACCGCTGAAGAGAAAACTATTTTCGAGCTGTTGATTGGTATAAGCGGAGTTGGTCCGAAGCTTGCACTCGGAATTCTTTCGGGCATTACCGGCAATGAACTAATCGAAGCAATCCAAGCGCAGAATATTCCCCGACTTGTCAGCATTCCCGGAATCGGCAAAAAAACGGCGGAGAGATTAATTATCGAGTTGAAAGATAAAATCGGTACGGTTGTCGGCGTTCCGACAAGCGCTATTTCTCTCGAAGCTTATTCCGTAAAAGGAGACGCAATAGCAGCGCTGTTAAGTTTGGGTTACAACAACAAAAAAGCGGAAATGGCTGTTGCACATATTTTAAGTCAAGCGCCGGAATTGGAACTCGAAGAAATAATAAAACGCGCCTTAGCGGGATTGAATAAATAAAAAATTAGTTCGATTCGGTTTTATCATAAATTTTAC
>CAYLYR010000005.1:0-18823 GCA_964387835.1 uncultured Melioribacter sp. | reverse complement strand
TTGAGTAAAGTATAATTAATTGTTTTAACCGTTCTCTTAGCCTTGATAGAGAGAAAAACGAATTAAAACATCCGAGTTAAAACTTAAAATCAACTCCTATTTCGATTCCGCCGTAGCCGAGAGTACCGAAAGCAAAACGCCCGTTGAGCGCGATTGTAGGAGAAATCCAGTATCTTGCTCCGCCGTTAAATGAAATTCGCATTCCGCCGTATGAATTATTGCTCGAGTTGGAGTAAGGTCCGCTCCAGTTAGACGAACCGAAATCGAATGCGAGAATAATTCCCGCCCACGGGTCAATTTTTTTGTTCTTAAATTTAAAATGATAATTAGTCTGTGCGCCGATAACAATGTCAGTGTAACTCCAGTAACCGTCGCTGTAACTCCAATATCTGAATACCCCGCCGATGCCGATGTTGGCGATTTCTTCCAAACGGATTCCGTATTCATAATTTGCACCGAATGAAATTGTGGAAGCTCCGAAAGCCAAGCCGATAGTAGGTCCGAGATAATTTTTGTTTATTTCAAATTGTGCCAACGCCGTTTTCGACGTGAATAACATAATTAAAAGCAATGCCGCCGAAACAATAAATAATTTCTTCATATCGTTCTCATGTTATTTAATAGGTGTTTTATGCAATAAAAAAATCAATTCGATTTATGATGCGGAAATAAGCGGAGCGAACCGAAATCCGCACCGCATTTTACCGAGTTAGAACGAACCGTGATTGGAAACATTCCCCTGTTCGTCGTATTCCCACCACTCGCCGCCGCTTGCAGTCCATGCAACTTTCATCCAAACAATATATTGTCCGTCTAAATGATTATACATTTGAACATCGCCGGAATTTTCGGGATGAACCGTAAAGACAATTTTCCCTCCGCCATCGGCGGGGTTAATATATTCATAATTCTCGGTTCCGTCGGAGTCTTTTGACCAAGTAAGGGTAAAAATAATATCGGTTGAATTGTCGTCGTACATAGTAATCGTTCCGCTCGAGCCGTCCGTTGTCTGCGACGCTTCAAGCATAGTCCAATTAACATACACGGTTTCGCTTTGTGAGTCACTTCCGTTTAATGTAACTTTCCATGAAATCGATTCCGCATTCTGCTCGTAAAGAAGCGTTATCACTAAAGAATCAACGGTCCAAGTGTAAGTCCAACTTCCATCGTCGTTTGTTTTAAGTAAAGATTTAGTTCCCTGCGGAGGAGAAAAGTAGGAAGAATACGCGCTGAAGCTGTTGACCATTCCCGCCCACATTACAGCCTGAGCCGCGTGGGAATCGCTTGAGTTAGTAACGCTTTGAGGAAGTTCAACTTGTTGAACCGCCGGCTGCTGCGGCTCCGGTTTTTCATTGGGAGTAACAGGATTATTTTCATTGCTCGAACAATTAAACATAAAGAGGGATAAACCGAGAATTAAAAACGGCATAAATACTTTTCTTTTCATTTTACAGCTCCTTTTTTACTCGTTGTATAATGTTGTTACTTCCGATTGCGTGAGTACTCTGTTATATATTCTTAAATCGTCGATTCTTCCTTGAAAAAAATTTTTGAACGGCAAAGCGTCCGTATTTTTATAAAACACTCCGATAGTAGCAAACTCCGAATGATATCCAACGTTACTGCCGGTTTCCTCCAAGGTTGCCGCCAAAGAACCGTCGATGTAAATTTTTGATTCGTCCGCACCCATTGTCCAAACGATGTGATGCCACGCGTCATTTAAGTTTTGGTTCGGCGCCGCAGTCCCGTTCGGCAAATTCAAGTCCGCATCGCCTTTATTTGCTACGACTCCTATTCCGCTGTTTCTTATGCCCAGACGGAAATCGTTACCCGATTCGCTGTTCGCATCGACAATAATATTCCCTACTTGATTGCTCGGCTTAACGTTATATACCCAAACGCTGATGCTTGATGTTGTAAAATCATCCAAATGCGATGAAAGTTGGATATAATCATCGTCTCCGTCAAAATAGTAAGCGCCGGCGGCATCTCCTTTTCTGCCTTCGGCTAAAACCGCTCCGTTTTGGGGAGTTCCGTTGTTGCTTCCCCATACGTCGTTTGCGTTTCCGTTAAATGGATAATAAGAAACGAGTCCGTCGGTTACAGTTCCGCCGCCCGCTCCGAACGTTATGCTTTCAATTTCGTTCAAATCAAATGAAACCGTGCTTCCGTCTGTTTTGTTGACGTTCATTTTCGGCGTTTGTGCAAAGTAGTTTGCCGCGGCGAATAAAAATAATATTATTAAAATTCTTTTAATTTTCATTTAATGTTCTCCTTATTTTATTAGTAACATTTTTTTTGAAATCATTTGTTCGTTGAAAATAATCTGATAAATATAAATTCCGCTTGCAGCGCGGTTTCCCGCACTGTTGTTTCCGTTCCAAAAAGCTATGTGCATTCCTTTTTTCTCGTAATTATTTTTAACGGTTCTCACAAGTTTGCCGTTTATGTTAAAGATATTAACCACAACATTTCCCGCTTGCGGCAAATTATATCGAATAGCGGTCGAAGGATTTCCATCGACTCCTTTGGAGAACGGATTCGGATAGTTCTGATAAACTCTGAACTGCGAAAGTATTCCGGAAAGTTCCTCGTAATCTTTTACGTCCGTTATGCCTGAAAATGTTATCGAAGAGATTTCCTCGATGGTGAAAGTCTGCGTAGTTCCATCGCTCAAGTTTACCGTTAAGCCGGTTTGGGCAAAAATCCCTCCGCCCGTAAAAAAGATAAATATCATTATTCTCTTTAGCATTAATTACCTCCGTTTATTAAATCTGAACGTCATTTATTTGACTAAAATACATTTCTTTGTTTGAACAAAACCTCCTGCGCGTAGTTGATAAAAGTAAGTCCCGGTCGGAAGATTAGCCGCGTTAAACGGCACTTGATGATTTCCCGCCGGAAGCTCCGAATTAATAAGCTTTGCCGTCTCTTCTCCGAGTATATTGTAAACGGTAAGGGAAACAAATTCTCTTTCGGGAATTGAAAAAGTGATAATAGTTGTCGGGTTATCTCCGGTTATTTTAGAAAACGGATTCGGATAATTTTGCTCGAGTTTGAATTGCGCAACCGTCCGCTCGTCGGTGTTTACGGCTGTAACCAAATTCAGCTTAACTGCGGAAAAAGCTATGTCGGGACCGTAAAAATTATCCCCCGTTAAGTAAAACGCATTCTCACCATCAATTCCGCAGCCGATAATTCTGTTAGTGCAATTTTCATCGTCATATATTCCTTTGTCGAAAAAGGCTTCCGCTTTCAGATTCCCGTTGGGACCGAATTCCGCGCCGGCGAGGACAGAAACTTCGTCGGGATAATCTCCAAGCGCCGTTTGACCGGAAATATAAATATTACCGTACTGGTCAATACATAAACCTGAATTTTCGTATGCTAAGTCCGACGGCATCCAAAACGTTTTCCAAATTTGCTGTCCGTTCAAAGCATACTTCATCAAGCAAGCTCTAAAACCGGAATCGTCGCCTGCAATTATAAGATTGCCGTTTCCGTCAACGAGCATGTCGGTCGGTTCGTCGTATCTTCCGCCCACGCCGGGTATATTGTTATCGATAACGTCTGTCCACAGTTTTGTTCCGTTAGTATCATATTTAACGATGTACATATCAGCGTTGGAGTCATTAATCAGTTTATCTTGAGTACCGCCGACATAAACGTTCCCGAAATCGTCGTTGGCGAGCGCCGTCCCGTAGTCTCCGCCGTTAAGCGGTCCGTCGTAACGGTCGCTCCATTTTAAATTACCGTTTTTATCATACATCAAAACGAGTAAATCGGCATCATCTGTGTTGTTTTGACTCCATCTGTAACCTACTACGAAAACATCACCGAATTTATTTACGGAAATACCTGTCGGAGTGTCGTCTCCGTTTCCTGCAGTATTAAATAAATCGACCCAAAGGAGATTTCCGTTCCTATCTAATTTTGCCGTTCCGATATCTCTGTGAACATAAGAGGTTAATTCATCGAATTGTCTGCAAATTCCCGATACGTAAACGTTCCCATCATCATCCACAACAATGTAAGCGGCTTCGTCGTTAAAGGGCATAACGTTATTGTAAAGCGGCGAGTTGTAAGTTGTTTGCCAAAGGATATTTCCATTTGAATCATATTTTATAATAACGTAATCATCCAAGTTAGAACAATTCGACAATAATCCGGCGACATAAACATTCCCTTCTTCGTCTGCGGTTACGGCGTAACCAACATCATTCTCGTCGCAGTCGTCGTTTACCGAGGAGACCCATTTCAGATTTCCGTTCTTATCGTATTTTACCGTTAGAATATCTTCATATTGATCTTCGGAATAATCGATAGTTTCTCCCGTCATATAAACATTGCCTTGATTATCTACACAAGAAGCGTGAGGAGTATTTCTAAAATCCGGAGCGGAGTAGAACTTGAACCATTCAACCTCGCTCTGCGCTTTTGTCGTAGCTGCAAAACTTATGGTAAACATTAATAAAAATAAATATATTCTCTTGTATTTCATCTGACTTCTCTCTTATTTGATTAAAATACATTTCTTCGTTTGGACAAAATTGCCTGCCCGAAGTTGATAAAAGTAAGTTCCGCTCGGAAGATTAGTCCCGTTAAACCGAACTTGATGATTTCCGGCTTGAAGTTCCGAATCGGCAAGCCGCGCCACTTGCTGCCCGAGGGAATTAAAAACGGTTAAAGTAACAAACCCGCTTTGAGGAAGCGCAAAATTTATCGTAGTTGAAGAACCGCCGCCCGCTCCTTTTGTAAACGGATTCGGATAATTTTGTTCGAGTTTATAATTATCCACAACGTTAAATTCGTCATCCGCCGAAGTCAAATTCGGATCGCGCCACATAGCGCCTGCCGCCACTTCAATAACACCGTTATCGGCGGCGTTAGTATCCGCCGCCCCAATGCCCGCCGCATATAAAAGAGAAGATTTGGTGGCAAAAAAATATCTGATAATTCTCGAATAACTATCTTCGCCTCCGTTATCCGAATGGGTAGTCATTCTGCGGTCTTCCCGAATTCTCAATGCTTCAACGGGAGTACTATTATCCGGCACGAGAAGCGTTCCCCAAGCGTCAACCACAATGGTTACAGTGATGTTAGAAGTGGTTGTCATCACAATGGGAGGAATATTAGTCGTCGTAACAACTTCAAAATTCTGCGTCCAAGATGCGCCCGCCGTAAGAGGTAGTTCTGCGAGGATGCCGAAAGGGTCGTTATGCGAGATGGTTTCAACGCCGGGGTCTATTGAGTACATGCCGCAAGTTTCAAATTTTTCGCCTAAGTGAAAATAGGTGTAAGCGCCGTACCCTTCTCCGTTAACGCTTTTAAGAAGAACCGTATAGTTAGCCTCGGGGAATTCGCCGTTCATAGGCGATGAGGAAGGGGCAACCGTTTCGGAATTGAACGTTACGGATTTTTGAAGGTTTGAAAAATCCCATGTGTTTCCGCCGCCGGGGCTTCCTATATCAATCGACGTAACTCCGAAATCATAGTAATCCGTATAATTATTTCCCGGGGAGTAGAAATTCGCAAAATCGCTTGCGGTTAAAGAAATTTGCCCAAACGCACTCTGTGCAATCAAAAATAATGCGATAGAAAAAAACGTAAAATATTTTCCCATAATCTATCTCCTAATTTTTATAAATTCCTTTTATGTCCGTAATCATTTTTTTTAAGTCGAATATATTCGGGTAAATCTTTTGCGGATTTAGTTCGTTTAATTTTGCTATTTCAGCGTTGTCGTTTTTGTCTGATATAATAAAAAGTTTTGCAAGGGGATATTTTATGCGCAGCTTCTTAATAACGTCTTCCGCTTTATGATTTTCAAACGTTGTTTCGGCAATAATAAAGGAGAAATCTTTTTCCTTTTTCGAAAACAAAATTTCATCCGGATTTGAAGCGGACGTTATCTCAAAGAAAATATCGAAGAGTCCGATTGCAAGTCCTTTACGCAGACTGTTGTTTTGAGCTAAAATGAGTAGGGATTTTAACTTTTCCGTATTCAATTTTTCAAACCTTTCAATTTTTTATTGCATAATCCAACTTCCGCGCCAAAAACGCCGAATACGAAAACCATTGAATTTACAAGGTTTTATCGAAGTAAGTGGGAAATAGTTGTTAACTGTGCTTTACAGTGTAAAGTAAAGTTTAGGAAAAGTTTTGCTTTGGCGAGAGCGTAGAGGTAAGAAATAAGAAAAACAGATAACGAAAAACGGCTGAACGTTTTCTGCCGAATATTACGCTTAGCGTTGAGTAAAATTTTTCAATATGCGGACAACAGATTTATTCCAATAATCCGTAAAGTTTAATTTTCTTATGGAGCGAAACGCGGGAAAGGTTGATTTCATCGGCGGTTCGCGAGACGTTTCCGTCGTTCTTTTTCAAGTGATATTCCAAATACTTCCGTTCGAAATTTTCGAGAGCGGAGTTCTGCGCTTTACGGAAATTGGTTTCATTCAAAAGATTATCCCACTCGTATCTTCCGGTAATTGCGCTGTTAAGAATGTTTACAGGCAAATCTTCCTTCCGTATAATCTCATTCTCGGCGAAAAGTGAAATTGTTTTTATAAAATTTTCCAATTCGCGAATATTGCCGGGCCAATCATAAGCGATAAGCGTCTCCATAGCTTCTTTCGAGAAAGATATTTTTCGTTCTATGTTTAACTCCGAAATAAAATGAGAAATCAAAATCGGAATGTCCTCGGTCCTTTCGCTTAAATTCGGCAGCGATATTTCCGCGACATTTATTCTGTAAAATAAATCTTCTCGGAATTTTCCAGACTCAGTTAATTCTTTTAGGCGAAGATTGCTGGCTCCTATTAATCTTACGTTTACCGGAAAACTTTTAGTACTTCCCAAGGGCTGAATTTGGAAATCCTGCAAAACCCGAAGCAGTTTAGCCTGCAAACGGGGCGACATTTCCCCGACCTCGTCCAGAAAAAGCGTTCCGCCGTCCGCTGCTTTGAACAGTCCCTTTTTGTCGTTTACTGCGCCTGTAAAAGCTCCCTTAACATATCCGAAAAGTTCACTTTCCAAAAGATCTTCGGGAAGAGCGGCGCAATTTACGGCAACAAACGGTTTCCCGCGGCGAGCGCTTCCGTTGTGAATCGCCCTTGCCGCAAGCTCTTTGCCCGTTCCGCTTTTGCCGTAAAGCATTACCGGAATCGCATCGTTGCCTGCGACTTTTGAAATTAGTTTTTTTACTTCGTTTATAGCTTTGCTATCACCGATTATTTCAGGGAATTCTATTCGGCGCAGTTTTTCTTTCAACTCAGCGTTCTCTTTTTTCAAAAGCGCTTCGGAGTTTATCTTTTCAATTTTGATTTTCAATTCTTCCAAATTAAGCGGCTTCGTCAAATAATCGTTCGCCCCGATTTTCATCGCCTTTACAGCGTTTTCTATCGAAGCGAAAGCCGTGATAATAATTACCGGCGTGGCGTTTCCGCTTCCGCGCAACTCTTTCAGAAATTCCAGTCCGTCCATCAGCGGCATTTGAACGTCTGAAATTATCAAGTCGAAATCCTCTTTCGCCGCGGCTTCCAAAGCTTCTTTCCCGTTTTCAACCGGAACGGTTTGATGTTTTCGGCTTTTGAGAAACGCTTCAATTCCGCTTCTGGTTATTTTATCGTCGTCGGCTAAAAGTATTTTCATTTCATACTCTCGATTATTTTGTTATTCGGTGAAATTTATAAAATCATTATCATACGCTGCGGATTGTGAATAATTAAGTATTTTTTTCGGGAAGACTAATTTCAAAACAAACTCCCTTTCCTTCTCGGTTGTAAACCGAAATACTTCCGCCGTGCGCTTCGACGGCATTTTTTGAAATCGCCAGACCCAATCCGCTGCCGCTCGATTTGGTTGTGAAAAACGGCTCGAAAATTTTCGAAGGCGGCTCGGTTTCAATCGCCGGTCCGTCGTTGCATATTTTAATTTTTTGCTTAAAATTTTCAGAGAAAGTTTCAATAACAATTTCTCCGTTTTCCGGAGTAAAAAAGATCGCATTCAAATAAATATTTTCGAACACTTCTTCAAGCAGCGCTCTGTCGGCTAAAATTATTTTATCCTCTTCGTGAAATAATTGTTCTACTTTTATTTGTTTTTCATCAACTTCGGCTTGGTATTTTTCCGTTATTAAATTCAGCATATCGGCGATGTTCGTTTCGGAAAGCTGCAGAGGAGGACGGCGATAAAATTTTTTGAAGTTTACCAATATTTGCAAAAAGGAATCGAGCGATTTTTTAATTTCGTCAACAAAATCGAGAAGCGGATTTCCCTCTTCAATCTGCATCTCCAAGTTCTGAACCCAAATACTCACGCCGCCTATTTTGTTTTGTATTTCGTGTGATATTTTCGAAACCGTTTCCCCCACGAGGGCGAGTCTTTGCTTTTCGGAAAGTTCTATTTTCGCGGCGGTCAATTCCTCGATTTTTCTCTCAAGCTCTTTATTCGTAACGTTTAATTCGTCGTAACTCTTTTTCAGATTCTCCGCCATTTTGTTGAATGCATCAATCAGCGCGCCGAGTTCGTCGCCGCGCGTTACATCTATTTTGTGCGTAAAATCTCCCCCGGCAATTTTTTCCGCCGCTTGAGTAACCTTTGTAATCGATTTTGAAATTCTGCCGGAGATAAAAAATATTGCCGCAAAAACAAAAACGAAAATTAAAAGACTGAACAACGCGGCTTGTTTGGTGATTTTATTCAATTCGCCAATTTCCGCGGCAGCGCTGCTTTTAATAATTATCTTCATTCCGAAGCGCGGATAATCCGCAGTCGAAAAAACGACTCCGTTTTTTTCGCCGGATTCTGTTTTGTTACCGTCGGGAACGATTTCTTTTAACCGGCGATTAATCATTTTTTTATCGGACGAAAAAATAATTCTTCCGCTTCTATCGGCGACGAAAATCAACTGAGAAATGTTTAGCGGTAAATTGGTCAGAGCTTCGTTCGCAATTTTGCCGATTTTCAGATATGCGATTAATTTTAATTTGCTTTGCTTCTCGAGAAGAACGACGAGCAATATTTCCCCGCCGAATTTATCCGCGTTAATTATCAATTGCTTTTCAGCTTCAAGCGAATCGGCAATCTGGCGGACTACCGATTTTTTTAAAACCGAAATTTCTTCCTTTTTTTTCTCAACATAAATTTTCCCGGTGAAAAGTCGTTGCGGGATAAAGACTAACATTTTTTCAGATCTCGGATTCAACAAAATTATTTTTGAATATTTATTCGGTACTACAGTTAAAAAATTTACAATATTGTTTTTTATCCATTCACTTGTACTGCCTGATGCTTTTGGCTCGATTCCCATTTGAATAAAACCTGAAAGCTCCACAAAAGAATTATCGACGCTTTTGTTTAAATGCGCCGTAAATAGCTTGCTTAATTTTTTGTTCGATTTTTCGATATGATAAAGAATGTTTTTTCTGCTTTGAAAATAAAAGAAGTTAACGGAAACGGCTAAAAGTAAGAACGCAAACGCAGTAAACGAAAGCAGAATTTTATTCCTTATGTTTGATAAAATTTTCATTTTTTTAAGCGAATTACGCTAAAATTCGGAAAAGTATTTCGCATCGAAAAATTCTCAACCCTGTCGGAAATAAAATTGTACATTTCCCCCGATGTCGAAAAATAGAGCGCGGCAACGTCGTCCCGCAAAATTTTTTCAAGCCGTAGAAAAAGTTTCCTTCTTTTTTGCTTGTTCTGCTCAATCAAACTTTTTTCGTAAATTCTATCGAACTCCGGATTCGAGTAATCGAAAAGATTCGTTTGTCTTCCGCTTTTGGAATAGAACATTGAATAGTAATCCGTTGGATCGGGGAAGGATGGCGTCATGCTAACTCGAAAAATATCGGGACGCCGCTTCACGATTTCTTTGTAATATCTTCTCGGATGAATTTCAACCCTCGCATTCAGTCCGAGCTTCCTCATTCCTTTTTCAAGCTCTTTTACCGCAGGCGTATTAACAGAAGTGTAAATTAAATATTTCTCCTTTATAGATTTTAATTTTTTAACGAGCGACAATCCCTTTGCCGGTTCAAAGCCATACCAATCAGCCTTTGCGACGCCCAACAGCGGCAAGGGCGTCAGAGTTTCCGCCGGCGAAAAACGAAAATCGGGCGAATTGAATATTTTATTTCTGTCGAATGCGTAAGCTATCGCCTTGCGGAGATTTTTATCCTTCGCCAGCCTCGTATTCTTGTCGAATGAAAAACCGAAAAATCTGACGTTAAAATGCCTTCGCATTTTCCGCACTCGAAAGTTCGCCGTGTAAACCGTTTTTATCGCGGCTTTATAATCAATCCGGTTTAACGTAATAAAATCGCATTTCCCTTTTAAAAAATCGGTTATCCTGAAATCGGGCAAGGGCAGAATTTTAAATGAAACCGCGTCGAGGAAAGGAAGGCGCGAGCCTCGTTTATCCCGCCGCCAGTAGTCTTTGTTTTTAATGAAAAACAATTCTTCGGTCGGATTCCAAAAAGATAGTTTGAAAGGTCCCGTGCCTATTGCGCGCTTTTCAAATTCGTTACCGTAGTATTCGACCGCTCTTTCCGAAAGAATATACGCCGAAGGGGAAGCGAGAAGTTTTAGAAAAACCACATATGGTTTGGCTAAATTAAATTCGATTGTAAGACTGTCGATTATTTTTATTCCATTAATATTTTCAGTTTTACCTCTATGGAATTGTCTCATCCCCGAAATAATGTCCGCAAACAGATAATAATTGATTCCGGGCGAATTGCGATTAGCTATTCTTTTAAAAGTGAATAAAACATCGTAAGCTGAAAATTTTCTTTCATTCTCATTTTCGAAACAGGGGTCGTTGTGGAATTTTACATTCTTGCGTAAATGAAAAATAAATTTCTTCCCGCCGTCGAGCTTCTCCCAGCTTTCAGCCAGCAAAGGTTCAACCGAATCAAAATCTTTTCCCGTTCTAACAAGCCCTTCGTAAACCGGCAAGGAAGCGAATAAATCGGACGAATAATTAATTTTATTCGGATCGAGAGTTTCAACGGGAGAAGTAATATTAACGTTAAAAACACCGCCGTAGTTTAACGAAGGTTTTTCATTCTCATTTCCCCAGCAAGCAGTAAAAATTATCATAGCGAATAGAGTAAAGATAAAACCTACCGCCGCTTGCGAAATTATTTTCGCAGATTTTTTCATTACAATATTTATTTTATGCAAATAGTATTTACACGAGAAAACGAAATTAAAATACAAAAATTAAAATTAAAATGAATCGAATACCTAAGATTCATGAAAATTATATAGTTTTATAGTAATGAAGTTCAGGATTAAAACTTCAAAAAGATTTAAGATTTCGCATTGAATAATCCGGCTAAATTTTTCACTCAAGTTTTTATTTTTCGCGCTTTATACTTGATTAGAAACATAACAATAACTGAATTACTGAATACCGAACGCTGAAGGCTAATAATAAGTACTTGTCATTTTCATTCTGACATTGATTTCCAATTCTCTTCTCTTTTTTCTTTCTTCGGATATGCTTTTTTTACTACTTTTCGGTTCTTAATTGCATCCGATTTATAAAATGAAAACAACAAAATACGGAGATAAATAAATGGCTGTAAATCTTAGAAACAGAAATTTTGTAAAGTTACTCGATTTTAATCAAAGCGAAATCCGCTTTTTACTCGATTTGGCAAAAAACTTAAAAAATGCTAAGTACGGAGGATACGAAGAACCGAAACTTAAAGGGAAAAATATTGCGCTCATCTTTGAGAAATCATCAACGAGAACAAGATGCGCTTTTGAAGTTGCGGCTCACGATCAAGGCGCTAACGTTACTTATTTGGGACCGAGCGGTTCGCAAATCGGGCATAAGGAAACAATGAAAGATACTGCAAGAGTTCTCGGCAGAATGTACGACGGAATCGAATACCGCGGATTCGGGCAAGAGGTTGTTGAGGAATTAGCCGAATATGCCGGCGTACCGGTTTGGAACGGACTTACAAATGAATTTCACCCGACGCAGGTTTTAGCCGACTTTATGACAATGGAAGAATCGAGCGGAAAAAATTTGGAGAATATTACCTTCTGCTTCATGGGGGACGCAAGATACAATATGGGAAATTCTCTTCTTGTCGGTGGAGCAATTATGGGAATGGATGTACGCCTTTGTGCGCCGAAGGAATATTGGCCGGAAGATTCGCTTGTTAATCAATGCCGCGCAATCGCAGAACACTCCGGAGCAAAGATTACGTTGACAGAAGATGTTAAAGAAGGCGTTGAAGGCGTAGATTTTATTTACACGGATGTGTGGGTTTCAATGGGCGAACCTGCCGAAGTCTGGGAAGAAAGAATTAAAGCTCTTAAACCTTATCAGGTAAACATGGAGGCGATTAAGGCAAGCAATAATCCTAACGTTAAGTTTCTTCATTGCCTTCCGGCTTTTCATAACCGCGATACAAAAGTCGGCGCGGAAATTTACGAAAAATTCGGCTTGGACGGAATGGAGGTTACGGAGGATGTTTTCGAGTCCGAGCATTCAATTGTATTTGACGAAGCTGAAAACCGTATGCACACTATAAAAGCCGTAATGGTCGCAACTCTCGGCGCATAGTTATTTTTAATGTTCCCGGAAGTTCTTAAACGTTTTTTACTGAATTTCCGGGATTTTTTTATCGATAAGTTATGAAGATGTTATTTCGCCAATAGGATTTTTTATCATTCTATGGATTAGATTATATTGAATCAAAAAAAATAATAAATGAGTAAAACAAAAACGAAATTTGTATGTGCCGAGTGCGGATACGAGACGCCGACGTGGTTGGGAAAATGTCCGGCGTGCGGGGAATGGAATACGTTTGAAGAAGTGAAAGTTCTTCCCAAAAACAAAAAGCATGATGCTCGGAGAAGTTCCGGAAAATTAGAAATATTTGCATTGGACGGTTCGGTAACCTCCGAGAGTAAACGAATTTCCACCGGAATTAAGGAATTTGACAGAGTACTCGGAGGCGGATTAATGCCCGGCTCGATTGTGCTTGTCGGCGGGGACCCGGGCATCGGGAAATCTACCCTTGTAATGCAGGCTTCATCTTACGCAGAGACGGAAGTCCTTTACGTATCGGGTGAAGAATCGGTGAACCAAATTAACATTAGAGCCAAGCGTTTGGGAATTGTTTCGGAAAATGTAAAACTGTTTGCCGAAACCGATTTTGAGATGATACTTGCGGCAATTGAAAAAGTTAAACCGAAAATTGTAATTGTAGATTCGATTCAAACCGTTTACGACCCGAATTACGATAACGCTCCCGGAACGGTTACGCAGGTTCGTGAAGTTACAGCCCGTTTAATGCAGTTATCCAAAACATCGGGAATTGTAACGATAATTATCGGGCATGTAACCAAAGATGGTTTTATTGCGGGACCTAAAATGTTGGAGCATATCGTTGATACGGTTCTTCAGTTCGAGGGAGAAAAAAATCACGCATACAGAATTCTGCGAGCGCAGAAAAACAGATTCGGGAACACTAACGAAATAGGCGTTTTTGAAATGGCTGAAACCGGATTGAAAGAGGTTACGAATCCCAGTAAGATTTTTCTCGATCAGAGAGAAACGGAAACTCCCGGCTCGGTTATAACGGCAAGTCTCGAAGGAACTCGCGCCGTTCTGCTCGAAGTGCAGGCGCTTGCAACTCCGACAAACTACGGCAATCCTCAAAGAGTCTCAACAGGATTTGATTACCGGCGGCTTTCGATTATTCTTGCCGTGTTGGAAAAGCGGGCAAAGCTGCGAGTAGGAACGCACAATGTGTTTCTGAATATAGCGGGAGGATTAAAGATTTCGGAGCCGGCGATTGATTTGGCTGTTTGTGCGGCGATTGCTTCAAGCTTGTATAACAAGGCGGTTGATAGCGAAGCTATATTTATAGGGGAAGTCGGTTTGGGAGGCGAAGTAAGAACGGTTAGCCAAATCGAAAAAAGGATAGCCGAAGCGCAGAAACTGGGGTTCACTAAAATTTTTCTCCCGAACGGAAATATGAAAAGTTTGAAAGGAAAGAACGTTGAGAATGTGATTCCGGTAAAAAATATTTATGATGTTTTTAACATATTGTTTCGATAAATTTTTGCGTAACGAACCGAAATCTCCATTCGGAAGCAGGATGAATCGTTATGAAAAAACGCAAAGGAAGAATACCTTACAAATACTAATTGTAAAATAAGCATTGTGAATCTTTAAATTAAGAAGAAGGAAAAAATGGAAAAGATAAAAATAAAATTTCAAAGAACATCGAACGAATTCACCGATATTTCTTTCCCCGAATATGAAACGGAGGGAAGCGCCGGAATGGATGTTCGCGCCGCGCTTAAAGAACCATTTACGCTGCAAGCCGGAAAAGTAGGTTTGGTGCCGACAGGATTACGCGTAGAAATTCCTGCCGGATACGAAATACAGGTACGACCGCGCAGCGGCTTGGCGCTTAATCACGGAATCGGGCTGCTGAATTCCCCCGGAACAATTGATTCCGACTATAGAGGAGAAATTAAGATAATCATGTTTAACTTCGGCAAGGAAGATTTTGTCATAAAAAGCGGAGATAGAATCGCACAACTTGTTGTTGCGAGGGTTTATCAGGCTGAGGTTGAGGATGCGGATGAACTTTCCGAAACAGCGCGAGGAGAAGGCGGTTTCGGGCATACGGGAAAAGGATAAAAGAATAAAGATAAAAGGAAAAAGATTAAAGAATAAAGTAAAAAGAATGGAATTTTAGGGGGTTTGTTGTTTCGGTATTAAATATGCCGATATTTTCTGTTTTTGCTCATTCCGAGGAAGAAAATTTTATTTAAAAATTCCGGTTACATCATCTAATATTTCATTATTTTTTGATTCAAAATCATTAACGATTAATCTAAGGAAAAGGTTTCAAAATGGGAGATTTTGTCCATCTTCATAATCACTCCGACTATAGTTTACAAGATGCCGCCGCCACAATAGACGGTTTGGTTAAAGCTGCCGTTGATGACGGTATGGATGCTATTGCATTGACCGATCACGGGGCGATGTTCGGAATATCTAAATTTTATAAGGTCGCAAAAGCTAACGGCATTAAGCCGATTATCGGTATGGAAGCATATATCGTAATGGACGGCAGCAGGTTTGATCGCGGCAAGCAAAATCCGCCGGTTAATGGCGGCGTTAAAAGAAAACGTTACAACCACCTTATTTTACTGGCGAAGAACGAAGTCGGTTACAAAAATTTAATGAAACTTTCCTCAATCGGTTATCTTGAAGGATTTTACTACAAGCCGAGAATTGACATGGAAGTACTGCAAAAATATCACGAGGGACTGATATGTACTACGGCTTGCGCTTCCGGTCCGGTTGCGGCTCCTTTGATTCAAGGTGATTTTGAAAAAGCGAAAGCCAACGCAATTTTATTCCGTGAGCTTTTCGGCGATGATTTTTATCTTGAAATACAAGACCACGGATTAGATGATGAAAAATGGGTGCTTGAAGGAATGCCGAAGCTTTCAAAGGAACTCGGTATCAAGATGATTGCAACTAATGATATTCATTATGTTAAAAAGGAACATGCAGTCGCACACAATATTTTACTCCATCTCGGGGATAGAACAGGGAATGTTAATTACAGGGAACTCAGGTACAGAACCGACCAGATTTATTTTAAAACAACCGCGGAGATGAAAGAGCTTTTCGGCAAATATGAGGGAGCCATTGAGAACACTCTTGAAATTGCCGATAAAATTAATTTTGATTTCGACTTCTCTAAATTCTACTATCCTAAATTTCCTATTCCCGATGATTCTCCGGCTAAAACTCTTGACGAATATTTTGAACTTCTTGCCGAGGAAGGTCTGCATAAACGGTTTGATAAAATCACGAAGGAAATTCAGGAGCGATTTGATTATGAAATCGGTGTAATTAAATCAATGGGATATTCAGGATATTTTTTAATAGTACAAGATTTTATCAATGCTTCAAAGGAGCGCGGAATTCCGGTGGGACCCGGAAGAGGGAGCGCGGCGGGAAGTTTAGTGGCTTACGCCCTCGGAATCACAAACGTTAATCCGCTCGATTATGACTTGCTTTTCGAGAGGTTTTTGAATCCCGCCCGAAAGTCGATGCCTGATATTGACGTTGATTTTGCCGATGATCAGCGGGGTGAAGCGATTGAGTACGTAACGGAAAAATACGGACGGGAATCTGTTTGTCAAATCGTAACGTTCAACAGATTATCTTCCCGCGCCGTATTAAAAGATGTAGCGCGCGTGCTTCAAATTCCGATTCCGGTTGTGGAAAAAATCACTAAGCACATTCCGACAAAGTTCGGTAAAGTTTTTTCTATTGAAAAAGCATTGAAGGAAGTGCCGGAGCTTAAATGGGTTAATGAATCGAAAGATGAGAAGATTAAAGAGCTGATTACTTATTCCAAGATTCTGGAAGGAATGAACAGGAACCTTTCCAAACATGCTGCCGGCGTTGTGATTGCTCCGGAAGATGTAAGCAACTTTGTCCCTCTCGCCAAGTACGGCGCTAACGGCGATGTTGTTACGCAGTACAATATGAAGGAGCTGGAAGATCACGGATTACTGAAGATGGATTTTCTCGGGCTTCGGACGCTGTCGATTATCAGAGATACAATTGCATTAATTAATGAGACGCACGGAATTGATTTGGATATTGATTCGATTCCGATTGACGACAAGGAAACGTTCGAGCTTTTCGGTAAAGGACAGACCACCGCCGTATTCCAGTTTGAGTCGGCGCCGATGAGAGAATATCTGAAAAAGTTAAAACCTTCTCGTCTGGAAGATTTAGTCGCCATGAACGCTCTTTACCGCCCGGGTCCGATGGAGAATATTGATTCCTTTATCAGAAGAAAACACGGAAAAGAGAAAATTGAATATCTTCATCCTGATCTTGAACCGATTCTCGGTACAACATACGGATATATTGTTTATCAGGAGCAAGTAATTCAGATAGCGAATAAAATCGCGGGAATGTCTCTCGCCGAAGCTGACATCCTTCGCCGCGCAATGGGAAAGAAGCAAGCCGAAGCAATGTTGGAGCAGAAAACCAAGTTCGTTGAAAGCGCGGAGAAGAACGGCGTTAAGAAAAAAATTGCCGAGAAAATTTTTGACGATATTAATAAGTTTGCAAATTACGGATTCAATAAAAGTCATGCAGTGGCATACAGTCTGGTGGCTTATCAAACGGCATATCTTAAAGCGCATTACTTGCCGGAGTTTCTTGCAGCCAACTTAACGAATGAAGTTTTAAACACAGACAAGATTGCGAGTTTCCTTGAGGACTGTAGAAAGTTGAAAGTTGAAGTTCTGGCTCCGAGCGTAAACAAGCCTTCGGTTAAATTCAGTGTGGATAAAGGGAAAATCGTTTTTGGAATGTCGGCGATAAAAAACGTTGGTGAAAAAGCCGTTCTGGAGATTGAAAGGGCGAGGAAGGAATACGGGAAAGATTTTACTACACTCTACGAGTTCTGCAGCACGGTTGATACTCATATTGTAAATAAACGTGTTCTCGAAGGGCTTACCCTTTCCGGAGCTTTCGACCAATTGGAAGGAAATCGCGCGGAGATATTTTACAGCATTGAAGCGGCAATTGAATTTGCCCAGAAAGTAAGAGCGTTTAAGGAAAAGTTTGACGACGGGCTTTTCGGAGGAACGGCAGAGGTAGAGAATATTACAGAGCCGGAGTTGGCGAAAGTGCGTCCTTGGGATAGAAGCGTTGAGTTGGAAAAGGAGAGGGACGTATTGGGATTTTATCTTACGGGACATCCCTTGAGAGATTACGAAAAAGAATATTACGCTTTTTCCACCGTGCATCTCGGCGACCCTTCCACGTTTAAGGATGATGAAGAGCGTGTGCGCGTTTGCGTTGTGGTTACCGACCTGAAAACCAAAATTGACCGCTCCGGTAAGGAGATGGCTTTCATGAAGTTCGATGATTTAACAGGGTCGTGCGAAGCAATAATGTTCGGACGTGATTTTACCAAGCACAAGGAAAAAATAGGCAAAGGTAAAACGCTTCTCGCAATGGGGAAAATCGAAAGCAGCGGAGACAGTATCAAACTGCAGATTGACGAAGTTGTACCTCTTGAAGAAGTGAAAAAGGAATTGACTAAAACCGTTGTTTTTAAAATAGATGCGAATCGACATGATGTTGTAACGATTAAAAGATTAAAAGATATTTTGAATAAATTTCCGGGAAAAGCCGCCGCAAGAATTTTTGTCCTCGATAATAAAGGGAAAAGGGAATTTGTAATTGAGCAGAGAGTGGCGCCCGAAGAAGAGTTTGTTGACGAAGTTGAAAAGCTCCTCGGAGAAAATTCGATTCTATTTGCGTTGAATTAGTTAAGATATTTTTGGTTAAATAATATTTTGATGTGCTGCGCAAAATGATAAAGGAGAAAGGTTCAAAGGTGCAGAGGTTGGAATAATGGAAGATGGGAGTATGAATAAACGATAATGGCGAAAGTTAGTTAGTTCTATACTTACGATGTTTGCCAAACTTCGTAGGTATTGCGTAGGGCTATCAGCTGTTTTGGATTTTGTTTTTTGCATTCGCCCAATGGATAAATACATTGGTTAACGGAAAAGAGCCGACTACTGTGATTAACTATTCCAAGCTCACAAACCTTCGAGGTTTTCAAAACCTCGAAGGTTTTATTGTCCCGGAAACACCGTCATTGCGAGACTTCCGATGCAATCGGAAGGCGAAGCAATCTCCGATATATTCAGCAATTGTTTTTTTATTCCGGAGATTGCTTCAGTCCCGATTTGTTATCGGGACTTCGCAATGACGGAATTTTTT
>CAYLYR010000004.1:0-26727 GCA_964387835.1 uncultured Melioribacter sp. | reverse complement strand
CTCTTTTCCGATAGTCCTAATATTTCACGCGCTTCTTTTCTATGCTTCAATTTTAAATCAGGTCTAATCGGATTTCCGCTTAACGTAAGTTTTTCCTTTTCTCTGAAATATCCACGTGATTCGTCGAAACTAATAAATATTTCTGCAGCTTTTTTCTCCAGTAATCTGTTTGTAATTCCGGGATAGCTGTTCTGCTCCAGCAGCAACGCCTTAGCGCCCATAAATGTTCCCGCCCAGACTACAGGTCCGGATACATAAGAACCTGCGCCGATAACCACATGCGGCTTAAACTTAATCGCTATTCCCAATGCCTGACTAAATCCCGCTATCATCTTAAAGGGAAAAAGCAAGTTATTTAAATTCATCTTCCGAGCAAATCCGCTTATCATTATTGACTTAAATTTGTATCCTTCTGCAGGAACAACTTTTGCTTCAATCTTATTCTTAGACCCGACAAAAAGGAATTCACTTTCGGGAAGTAACTCCTTAATTTTATCCGCAACGGCAAGCGCGGGATAAAGATGTCCGCCCGTTCCTCCTGCTCCTATTAAGAATCTATATTTAATTACCGAAGAATTCACTTAACCTTACCAATCTTTTCTTCAATCTTAAAACTCTACCTTCCGCCGTAACGTTTACGATAATTCCGACAGACATGGCGAACATTGCTATTGAGGTTCCACCGTAACTCACAAATGGAAGCGTAATTCCGGTTGTGGGAAATATCCCCAGCACAACAGCAATATTAATAAATGCCGTTAGCACAATATTAAACGAAAGTCCGAAAATCAGCATCTGCCCGAATTTATCTTTAACATTTTTCATCTGGAGCAGTGATACGAAAAAGACGAGTAGATACAATGTTGTTACGAACAGTGTCCCGACAAATCCGAGTTCCTCGCCGAGAATAGAAAAAATGAAATCGCCATACGATTCCGAAACAAACAAATTTGCCTGTGAACTCTCGCCCAATCCAACGCCGGTAACTCCGCCGCTTCCTAATCCGATTCTCGCTTGATAAACCTGGTCGTTAATCTTTTCAGCGACACCGTGTGAATGAAAATAAGAAACAAGTCTTACTCGTGAATGAGGATACGAATACATCATTGCAGATACAAAAAGCAATCCCAAAACCGTAGTTGTAATGATATGTTTCATTTTGGCTCCCCCTACAAAAAGCATCACAATCCCCACAATCGCTACAATAAAAGCGGTACTCATGTTCGGTTGTATCATAATTAAAAATGCAACAACGCTTATCCAAATAAGGGGATAAAGCAATCCGTGTTTGAACTCGGTTATTCTATCGCCCAATCTGTAAATCATATAAGAGAGATGAATTATCAAAATAATCTTTGCCGCTTCCGAAGGTTGGAATTTCACGAAACCCAAGTCCAGCCATCTTGTAGCGCCTTTAACCGTAGCGCCGAAAGCAAATGTTGCAAGAAGCGCGAAAACAACACCAAGCAAGAACCATTTGGATATTTTTTGATAAAACTGATATGGGAAAATCGTTCCTAGTACAAACATCGCAGCGCCGATAAATATTATTTTAAGATGATGATTAAACAGCGTCGCAAAGTTGTTTGATTTTTCCAAACTGTACATACTGCTCGCGCTAAGCACGATGATTGCACCGATTACCACAAGTGCGGTAACTAAAGCAAGTAGTATTTTGTTATATCTTTTTAGCTTATAAGTCATTTACAATTCTCTTAAATTCTTTTCCTCGTTCTTCATAGTTTGGGAATAAATCAAAACTTGCACAAGCGGGCGAAAGCAATACAATTTCCCCTTCTTCCGCTTCACGAAAAGCGGTTTTAATTGTTTCTTCAAAAGTGTCTAATACTTCCGTTGCAACTTTCTCCGAGAAAAAGTTATATATTTTCTCGGCTGATTCCCCAACCGTATATACTTTTTTAACAATTTTTAGAACTTCATTTTCTATTTCGCTATAATCATTTCCTTTATCTCTTCCGCCGAGTATAAGCCGAACGGGTTTATCAAAACTTCTTAAAGCATAATAAACCGAAACGGTATTGGTAGCCTTGGAATCATTAATAAACGTAACGCCGTTTAGTTCTCTGACAAACTCCAACCTATGCTCAACATTTTCAAACGACGAGAAGGCTTCCTCTATTATCCGATTTGAGATTCCTAATTTTTTTGCAGCTGCAACCGCCGCTAATGCGTTCATTAAATTATGTTCCCCTTTTATCGAAAGGGAATCGGCGCTGCAGATTTTTTCACTTCTTCCCTTCTCGCTGAAAAACAGTTCTTTGTTTTCAACGTAAGCGCCGTTAATTAACTTTTCAGATAAAGAAAATCCGTACTGCCGTGATTCCAAACCGGGAAGATTTCTAAGGATGACTTCGTCATCGGCGTTAAAAATAAAGACATCTTCCTTCGTCTGATTTTTCACTATTCTAAATTTTGAAGCAACGTAGTTCTCAAACTTGTTCTCATATCTGTTCATATGATCGGGCGTTATATTCAAAAGCAATGCAATGTTAGGACGGAAAGATTTAATAAAGTCAAGCTGAAAACTTGAAAGTTCCAAGACTGCAAATCCATCATCCCCAATGCTGTCAACAACATCGGAGAAAGCTATTCCAATGTTTCCCGCCGTAACGGTTTTCTTTCCCGCATATTTCAGTAAATGGGAAATAAGTGAAGTTGTAGTTGTTTTGCCGTTAGTTCCAGTAATTCCGATTAAAAACGCCTTATTAAACCGATATGCGAATTCCACTTCGCTTATTACTTCCAAGCCGCGCTTCTCGGCTTTAGTAATCACCGGCGCATCGCTCGGCACACCGGGGCTAATCACAATAAAATCGTATTCATAAACTTTTCCGGTATGACCGCCGACTTCAAAATCAATATTTTCCTTCGTTAGTTTTTTTATGCTATCAGTCAGTTTCTCCGAACTTCCGCTATCGCTGACAAAGGGAATTCCGCCCATCCGCTTACAAAGCATAGCGGCGGCAACTCCGCTCCGTACCGCACCGATTATTCCTACTTTTTTCCCTTTAATATTAATCATCTTACCTTGAACGATGCCAAACTAACGATTACTAAAATTATTGTTATTATATAAAAACGTATTACGATTTTCGGCTCGGGCCAATTAGCCAATTCAAAATGATGATGAATCGGAGTCATCTTAAAAACCCTTCTTCCTTGTCCGTATTTTTTCTTAGTATATTTAAAATAAGTACGTTGAATAATCACGCTGACGGTTTCCATAAAAAATATTCCGCCGAGAATCGGAAGAAGAAGTTCTTTTTTTATTAGGACGCTTATTATTCCGAAAACACCGCCAAGCGCAAGAGAACCGGTATCGCCCATAAAAATCTCAGCGGGATAAAAATTGTACCACAAAAACCCCAGTCCGGCTCCAACTATTGCAGCAATAAATACGGTTAATTCCCCTGATCCCGGGAGATAAAGTATGTCAAGATAATTTGCATAAATTGAGTTTCCGGAAACGTAACTCAACACAGCCAAAGCAAGCATCACGATTACAATATTTCCAATTGCCAATCCGTCGAGTCCATCCGTGAGATTTACGGCATTTGAAGTTGCCGTAACAATGAACATAATTGCCGGGATGTAAAAAATCGAGTAATCAAAATTAAGATTTTTGAAAAACGGAATTGTTGTTAAAGTTGCAAATCCGTTAAATTGCGGTAAAAAATAGATGGCTGCGCCTACAACCAGTCCAACCGTGAGCTGCCCGAGAAGCTTGTAGCGAGCAATTAGTCCTTTCTCATATTTTTTAATAACTTTCAAATAATCATCTAAAAAACCGATTGCTCCAAGAAATATCAAACCGAACAGAGCAAGCAATGTGTATGTGCTTAATATATCAGCCCATAAAATTACGGGAATAATTATAGAAAAAAGAATAATCACACCGCCCATTGTCGGCGTTCCTTTTTTAGAGAAATGGGATTGCGGACCTTCCTTTCTGATTTCTTCACCAATTTGTTTCGATTGCAGATAACGGATAACTTTCGGGCCAATATAGAAATTGATAAATAGCGCCGTAATTGCAGCCAAAGCGGAACGGAAAGAAATATATCGGAACATGTTCGCGCCGGGAATTTCATTGAAATATTTAAAAAAGTAATAAAGCATTATTTACTTCTCTCCTTTAAAAACTCGACAACCCGTTCCATTTTCATTCCGCGTGAACCTTTTACTAATATTACCGAATCTTTTATTTCCATTTTCTTCAGATATGAGAACAGACTTGAAATACTCCTAAAGTGTTTATGATTAACGGTCAACTCTTCATCGGCAAATTTCATCATCTTGCCGATTGTTAAAACTTCACTTGGTTTTAACTTATTAATCTTTCTTCCCAGTTCTCTGTGAATCTTTTCCGCGCTATCTCCCAGTTCAAAAATATCTCCGAGAATAACGACTTTGTTTTTCCTTCCCTTAATTCTTTTAATGCTTTTTATTCCGGCAATAATCGATTCGGGATTTGAATTATAAGAATCATCGATTAAAGTAAAATCATCAAAATGATTCACCTCGAATCTTCCCGGCGTCGGTTTTAGTTTTGAAATTCCGGTTAGAATCTCTTTTTTATTCAGTCCCATCTCAAGGGCTATTGCTGCCGCGCTTAACACATTGGCTATCTGAGCTTCGCCAAGAAGATTCAACTTAAACTCAAGATTTTTCCTGCGCGAAGTAATTCTTAACGTAGGATACCCCTCTTCATCGTAAGTAAGAATTTCCCCTTTAATATCGGGACTTCCTTTAAATCCGAAAGTAGTTACATTGCTATATTTTCCGATTAAACTTTTTAATAATTTATCATCCGAGTTAAGAAGAATCTTCCCGCCTCTTTTTTCAGTTACATCCGCAAGAGTTTTCTTTTCTTCCAGCACACTCTTTTTATCTTTAAGATATTTTAAATGAGCTTGCCCGATGTTTGTTATTAAAGCCGAATCGGGTTGCGCAATCTCCGCGATGTAATTTATTTCGCCGAAGTGATTTGTCCCTAATTCCACAACAAGAACTTCATCGGTTAACTTTGCTTCGCTAATAGTAAGAGGCAATCCGATATGATTATTATTATTTGCAGTTGTTGAATGCACTTTATATTTTTCCGATAGAATAACGGAAGCAAAATCCTTTGTCGTCGTTTTACCGTTGCTTCCGGTTATTGCCGCAACTTTGTAGTTAAGCTTTTCTCTCTTAATTCTCGCCAATTCTCCAAATGCCTTCACCGAATCTTTCACAGTTACGATTGTGCAATTTAATTCATCAAACTCGCCGAGCATTTTTCTATTTATTATAACAGCTCCGGCTCCCAGCTTCACTGCTTCCGCAACAAAATCATGCCCGTCGAAATTCTTTCCCTTTATCGCTATAAAAATTCCGCCGCGCTTTACTTTCCGTGAATCAATCACAAAGGAAGACGTAGGTTTATAAAAATCCGGATTGAAAATCTCGGAACCGTTTAAGTTAAATAAATCCGCTATTTTGAAAAGAGGCTTGCTCATAAATTCAAATATTTCTCCGCAATTTCTTTATCCGAGAAATGATTTCTCACTCCGTTTATTTCTTGATAATCTTCGTGTCCCTTTCCGGCAATAACAATCACACTATTTTCGTCAGCTTCGGAAATAGCCGATTTTATTGCCTCTTCTCTATCGGGATTTACGTAAACATTCTTATTTACAAGTCCGGCAACAACATCTTCAATAATTTCATTCGGTGATTCCGTTCGCGGATTATCCGAAGTAACAAAAATCTTATCGGAATATTTTTCTGCCGTTTTACCCATTTCAGGACGTTTGGTTTTATCTCTGTCTCCGCCCGCTCCGAAAACAATTAAAATTTTCATTTTGTTTCCGGCTATTTTTCTCGTCGCTTTCAAAACAGCTTCCAAACTTCCGGCAGTGTGAGCGTAATCGATCACAACCGTTTTTCCGTTACTTTTAATAACTTCAAACCGTCCGGGAACCTGAGGCATTGAACTAATTCCCTTTCCTGCATCTTCAATTGAGATTCCGCTTTCCACCGCCATTACAAAAGCAAGCAGAGCGTTATATGCGTTAAAATCACCTATCAAAGCGGTTTCAAGAAATATTTCTTTTCCGCTTTTTTCAACTGTAAACCTTGTTCCGCTAAAATCAAAATCGATATTTTTTATTCTGTAATCGGCATTTTCCGATAAGCCGAACCTCACGATTTTTCCTTTACAATCGGAAACAATTTGCTCGGAAAAATCATCATCGGCATTTATTACCGCTACTCCCGAAGGTTTAAGTGAATCGAACAAAATCTTCTTTGCTCTAAAATAATTTTCTCTTGTTCCGTAAAAATCCAAATGATCCGATGCAAGATTAGTGAAAGCGGCAACATCGAAATCAAGTCCGTAAACTCTTTTAAGAGAGAGAGCATGCGAACTAACTTCCATAACACAATCGGAAATGCCTTCTGTAAGCATCTCGGAAAGTAAATTATTAATTGTATATGATTCCGGAGTTGTTAACTTTGTAGGAATATCTCTATCGCCGATTACATTTTTTATTGTTCCGATTAGCCCGCTTTTTCTTCCTGCGGCTTCCAAAATACTTTTCATAAAAAAGGCTGAAGTTGATTTCCCTTTTGTTCCGGTGATTCCGTACAGATTCATTTTGGAAGATGGACTGCCGTAAAACAAATCGGAGACTACCGCCAGCGCTTCTCTTGTATCGGGAACAACAATTTTTACCGTTTTACTATTAGAGTAAATTTCGTCAGGTAAATTATCCTTTTCAATCACAACCGCCGCAGCGCCTTTATTAATCACGTCGGACAAAACCGAGTGAGCATCAAAATTAAATCCTTTAATCGCTACAAAAAGAGTTTTGTCATCAACATCTCTGCTGTCAACGGAAATTTTTTCAATCTCGCCATCAAAATAATTCTGAATGAATGGCGTAACTTTTAATTTACTCACTATTTCGGATACTTTAATCATTTGCTCCGACAAACCAATTTTATCTTCATTTTTTTCCTGATCGGCACCCCGGGTTTCACGCTCTGCGAAACCACCTTTCCATGTCCTTTCACGGTGTAGCTTACGCCCATTGCGTTCAGCGCCGCCGCGGCATCCCGCTTGTTCATCCCCAATAAATTAGGCATTGTACTCCGCTTGAAAAATCCTTTTGAACCCGGGCTTACCAAAGCGGAGTTCCCCCTTTCAGATAAATCCGCAACCGTTATTACTTCTTTTTTTCTCTCCCCTTTTTTTACATTTACAAGAAGTTCTTCATATCCTTTATTATTATCTTCATGTAAATTCTCTTTTCCCAAGGTCGGGTCGAGAGCGAGTAAACCTTCAACCACATTCTTAAATATCGGCGCTGCGACAGTTCCGCCGTATTTGGACTTTTGAGGCGAATCGACCATTATATAGCAAACCAATTTTGGTTTCTCGGCAGGGAAAAATCCCACAAAAGAGGTGTAATATTGTGAATGAGAATACTTCTTGCCAATCAGTTTTTGGGATGTCCCGGTCTTTCCTCCGATAGTCAAGCCTTTAACTTGCGCCGCCTGTGCCGTTCCTTCTTTAACTACGCCGGTCAGCCAGGCTCTTAATATTTTAGAAGTCTTACTATTTATTACTGTTCGAATTAGCTCCGGACGATTACGGGAAATTATTTTAGCTCCGTCCTTAACCGCCTTTATTACAAAAGGATGATAAAGTTTTCCTCCGTTGACTATTGCTGAATAAGCATTTGCAACCTGAATCGGAGTAACGGCAATTTCATACCCGATTGACATAAACGGCTTTGAAACGGCTGTGAACGAAGTAGGTTTCTTCAAACTTCCGCTTGTCTCACCCGGGAGTTTTATTCCCGTTACATTTCCGAAACCGAAATTTCGTAAATAGAGATAAAATTCATCCGGCGAAATTTTCTCACTTAGTTTTATCATTCCGATATTACTTGAATGTTCCAAAACCTCTTTTACCGTAAGCCACGGATACTTATGGTCGTCTCGAATTGTAACCGTTTTATATCTGAATTTTCCGTTTTCGGTATTTACTTTTGCATCGCCATTTACTAATCCGTTATCTAATAACATCGCCATCGTTACCGATTTCATTGTCGATCCGGGTTCGTATCTGTCCGTGATGGCTCTATTCCTAAGTCTGTAACTATCAAAATAATTGTAGTGATTCGGGTCGAAGTTTGGAATGTTCGCCATGGCAATAATTTCACCTGTATTAGGATTTTCAATTATTCCCACAGCCGATTTTCCCTTGAACTTAGTAACTCCATCCGCCAACGCTTTTTCTAAAATTTTTTGTGCATTAATATCAATTGTTAGAACAACATTTTTTCCTTTTACCGCTTTCCGTGATAAATCTTCTCGCAGAGAAACGGTTCTTCTCTTACTGTCAAGCTGTCTTATTAACCTCCCATCCTTTCCCCGAAGATAGGCATCGCACTCCTTCTCAATACCGGTTACGGCTCTTCCTTCTTTATTGACAAATCCGAGGACATGAGCCGCCGCGCTTCCGAACGGATAAACGCGGGAGTTATCTTCTCTTTTAATTAAGCAGCGGAATGAATAGTCGTCAAGCATTGCCGCTTTTGCCAAAGGAACTTTTTCCTCAAGCAAAATGTTTCGGCGCTTTACATTGGAATTGATTAACGACAAATAATGTTTCTTACTCTTCCCGAAAATTGAAGAGAAAACGGTTGAAATAGAATCTCTCGTTTTTTTGTCGGCAATTTTTCTATCGATATAAAACGAAATTTCATCTTTGGTGTAGGCTAATACTTCCCCGTTGCGGTCAAGGATTTCTCCTCGCTGCGCTTTAACGATAATCGGTTTAGTCGATTGTTTTTTTGCAAGAAGTAAATATTTTTGATGCTCAACAACCTGAACTTTGTAAAGCTCGCTAACAACTACAATATAAAAAAGTAGAAAAAACCCAAATATAAATAATCCGCGCTGTAATGTTTTATTCATATTCACTTTTTATTATTTTTTTAATGTGCCGCAATTCTCTTCCGTCAACAATAATTTTTTCATTAACTTCTTTATTAGGAACTAACCCGAGTTTTTCCGTTGCAATTTCTTCAATTCTTGATTGTGCTAATAACTTCTGTTTTTGAATTTGCAAATCCTCCAACTCGCTTTTAACTCTTTTATCTTTTTCCAATAAATTCATCTTTTTTCTGCTGAGATTATTCAATGTCTTTACATTAAAAACATGCACTACACCGGAAATAGCCGAAAGAATAATAATTACAATTAGCACAGTTCTTTTCTTTACATTTTGATTCATACTCTTTCCGCAACTCTTAGTTTTGCACTTCTTGCGCGTCTATTCTCTTTCAATTCATCTTCCCCTGCAATTACAGGTTTTCTATTGATTATTTTCAATCGTTGTTCCTTATCACATACGCAAACCGGACTTTCCGGCGGACAAACACAACTTAAAGATTCATACTTAAAAAACTCTTTTACAATTCTATCTTCCAACGAATGAAAAGTTATAATCCCGATTCTTCCTCCTTTCTTTAACAAAGGAACGGATTTCTCGAGAAATAGTTTCAAGTCTTCCAATTCGTTATTAACATATATTCTTAATGCCTGGAAAACTCTCGACAGACTTTTCGTTAAATAAAAGTCCGGCACAATCTCCGCTATTATTTCGCGTAAATCGTACGTCGTTTTAATCGGCGAATTTTTTCTACTCTCAACAATCTTCGAAGCAATCTTCCTCGATTTCTTCTCCTCGCCGTATTTATAAATAATATCGGCTATTTCTTTTTCGCTAAACTCATTCAAGAGTTCGGCGGCGCTCATCCCTTCCGCCCTGTTCATTCTCAAATCGAGAGGCACATCTTCACGAAAAGTAAATCCCGCTTCTTTGTTGTCCAACTGAAATGAAGAAACGCCGAGATCAGCAAAAATTCCGTCATAGTTTTCAATGAACTCAATTTTAGAAATCAAATCAATATTGTTAAAACTTGTGTTGTAAAGACGAACACGCGAATCGTTTTCAAATAACTTCCTGCAAAAATCAAAAGCAGATTTATCTTTGTCCGTTCCAATCAGTCGAGAAGCAGAATCGGACAATTCCAAAAACTTCCGTGAATGTCCGCCGAACCCGATTGTTCCGTCAAAATAAATCCCGTTATCATTACGTATTAAATATTCTATTGATTCTTTTAATAGAACCGGTTTATGCGGACTCATCACGAATCACTTTTTCATAACTTCGGCGGCAATCTCTTCGTAACTCGCCGAACTATTCTCGATATAGTCTTCGTAAACTGCCGGGTTCCAGATTTCTATTTTTTTAACTGCGCCGAGAATCAATACGTCTTTATCGATTTCAGCGTGTTGGATTAAACTTTTCGGTAGTAGTAATCTTGACTGTCCGTCAAGAGTTTCTTCGATAGCGTGCTCAAGAAACATCCTAAGAAATAACATGTCTTTCGGGTTAAAGGAATTAAGAGAGTCCAATTTTTCTTCGGTGAGTTCTTTCCAATAGTCCATCGGATAAACATCAATATATTTGCCCGCGCCGCGAGTTACAATAAAAGTGTTATTTGCTTCCGGAGTTACATATTTCCGCAGTTTTGCGGGAATTGCAACTCTTCCCTTTGCATCCACAGTGTAATTATAACTACCTAAAAACATATTTACTCTCTTGTCTTTTGTTCCTTTTTAATCTTTTTTCCCCACCACTCCCCAAAATAATATTTTCCTAATGATTTTGCAAACAAAATCCCCATAAAAATTATCGGCGGAACATTAAGCACAAAGCTGTATCTTATTCTATTCCAATCAGTTACACGATAGCGCTTAAAGGAAAAGTTTTTTTTATTCATTAAGAGAAGGATGATTTGGGAAAATTTTTGGATTCATTTAAGCGCTATCACAACCGTTTGAATTTTATTCTCAGTTAAGAATTAAGATTAACGTCCAAGTAATTCTGGGCGCCGACTTCAATACAAGTTTTGTAGATTTGAAAGTTCACAATGCCGGAATAATAGTAGGGCTAATAATAATTCTAATTTTTTCTCTCCGAACAGAACATAGATTTGAAAAAGTTTGTAGGCGGCAAATGAAACTTGGGGATTATGAAGTTAAAAAGAACCGCCGACTCCGAAATAGTTGAACGCTGCACACCTTCCGGTTCAAGGCTTATAATGTTGAAGACTTATAGAATGCTGAAAAATTTAGAATGCCGCCTCTATAACCTTTCCTTTTTAACCGCAATTATTTGTTTAAAATACTTACTTTTGAATTTATAAATTTATTTTGAATATAATAGGCACGAGGTAAAGCAATGAAAAGACTTTTTGTGGTTTTTCTTTCGGTTTCGGCGATTTTATTATTCTCCGCCTGTTCCCATGATAAAAAAACCGTTACTGTTTATACAAGTGTTGACAGAGTTTTTTCCGAACCGGTCTTGAGAAAATTTGAAGCTGAAACGGGAATTAAAGTCAAAGCGCTTTACGATACGGAGGAAACAAAATCTACCGGCGTAGTAAATAGAATTATTGCCGAAAAAGATAACCCACAGTGCGACGTTTTTTGGAGCGGCGATCCGGTTCGTGTTATCGTTTTGAAAAAGAAAGGATTAACTGCGGCTTTTTCTGTTAAAAATTCCGCCGGCATTCCTAATGTTTTCAAAGACTCCGAAAAACATTGGGCCGGATTTTCCGCACGAGCAAGAGTTTTGATTTACAATAAAAATAAATTGGGTAAACGTGCGATTCCCAAATCTATTTACGATTTAACAAAACCCGAATATAAAAACGATTTTGCTATAGCCAATCCGCTTTTTGGAACAACAACATTTCACTTGGCAGCTTTATTTTCATATCTGGGAGATACAAGAGCAGAAGAATTAATAAACAAATGGAAAGCAAACGGTATGAAAATAGCTGCGAGCAACGGTGATGTAAAAAACCGTGTTGTGCGTGGAGAAATTGCTTGCGGATTTACAGATACGGACGATGCTTTTGAAGCAAAAAAAGAGAGTAAGAATATCGATTTTATTTTTCCCGACCAAAATGGAATCGGTACTTTAATTATGCCCAATGCTGTTGTGGTAATTAAAAATTCACCTCATCCTAAAACCGCACTTGAACTTGTCAACTACCTATTAAGTCCTTCGACGGAAAAGATACTTGCGGAATCTTGCGCTCAAATGCCTTTGCATAAAGGAGTTCACGTTCCACCGAATGTTCCGACACTTGATAAAATTATTCCGATGAAAATCGATTATGAGAAAACCGCCGACAAATTAGTTGAGATTCGCGAATTTCTTAAAAGCATTGCGGAATAACCTTGCGGACAAATTTTTCAAAAAGGATTTCTTACTTCCTGATTTTTTTCCTGCTTATTACGGCATTGCCGGTTTTATTTTCACTATCTACGGCAATCTTAAACGGCTCCAAATCTTTTCACAAATTGTTCACTACGGAGTTTTTGCTGCTACTTGAAAAAAGCATTTGGGTTGCTTTCGCTTCCGCATTATTTTCAACGCTTTCGGGAATTTTGCTTGGTTTTATTCTCTTTAAAACAAAACAACATTTTCATCCGTTAATCAAAATCATTATTCTTTTTCCGTTACTTGTTTCCCCTTATGTTATTGCGGTTGCTTGGCGGGATTTGTTTGTTTTTTTGTTTCACGGCGATTCATTTTTTAAAGGTCTCGGCGGACTGATTTTTATTTACACAACTATCTTTTCCCCGCTTGCAATGCTGATAATAGGCAATGCGCTTGGTAACATAAACGCATCAATTGAAGAAAGCGCTTTATTGATTGTCCCACGCATTAAAGTATTGTGGAAAATAGTTCTGCCGTTAATTCGTCACGCCATTATCAGCTCGTTTGTTCTGATTTTTATTTTCGTTCTTTCCGAGTTTTCTGTTCCGGCTTACTTCGGCGTAAAAGTTTTCACAACTGAAATATTTACTCAATTTTCCGCTTTCTATAATCAAACATTTGCAATTATCGAATCGCTTGTGCTTGTTTTAATTTCTGTCCTTCTCTTATTTTCAGAAAGAAAATATTTATCCGATGCACCGTTTTTATCGGTCGGGAATAAAGGAAATTCAAATAAAGAATACGATTTTCAAGCCGGCGGGATTATCATCTCCTTATGGATTTTAATCTTTTTCTTCCTCCCGTTTGCCGCTCTTACATATAATAGTTTTGCCTCCGGTTTTACTCTCTTTGCAAAAGCGCTGATTTTATTGGGGACAGCAATTTTAAATTCTTTTTCACTTGCATTTCTCGGCGCATTCGTCGTTGTGTTTTCCGGACTTTTAATTTCGTACTACATTTCGAAAAGTAAAAATGCTTTGATAATTAACATTTCGGAATACTCGTTATTAATTTTATTTGCAATCCCTTCAATCATTCTTGGGATTTCACTTGTCCTTTTTTTCAATAAGCCGTACTTCAATTTTATTTATTCGAGCTGGGCAATAGTAATTATTGCTTATGCCGGGAAATTCACGTTTTTGAGTTCGAAGATAATCGGAAACTCCTTAAAGCAGATTCCTAAATCTTTTGAGGAAGCCGCATCTGTTTCGGGAGTTTCGGAGGGCAGAATATTTGTCAAGGTTTATCTACCCCTTTTGTCTAAGGCAATTTTTGCGGCATTCATAATCGGATTTGTTTTATGTTTTTCCGAATTAGGTACAACAATTTTAATCTATCCTCCCGGACTCGATATTTTGTCAATTAAAATTTTTACTCTTTCGGCAAATTCAACTCCGGCTTTAACAAGCGCAATGAATTTTATTTCATTTTTTATCTCCTTTCTTTTCATCTTTATTTTCTCTTTACTATCAATTTTATTAAATAAAAGTACAAGGCGCTTCGTAAATGATTGAATTAAAAAACATCTCGCACAATTACGGGGGAAAAGAGGTTCTTAATAATCTTTCGATAAATTTCGAAAAGGAAAAACTCACGTCTATCCTCGGCAGCTCAGGTTCAGGCAAAACAACTATTTTAAGACTTATTGCCGGATTGGAAATTCCTCATAAAGGTGAAATCTTAATTCATAATAAAACTGTTTCCGCAAACGGAAAGTTAATTACTGCTCCCGATAAAAGGAATGTTGGATTTGTTTTTCAGGATTTGGCGTTGTGGCCTCATTTTACGGTATATCAAAATGTTACATTTGCTCCGAAAGAACGTAATTATGAGAATATTGAAAATTCCGTAAAAGATATAATTAATTTTTTAGGGATAAACGAACTGGCAGATAAATATCCTCATCAACTTTCAGGCGGTCAGAAACAACTTGCAGCAATTGCTCGTGCTTTAGCGCTGAAGCCTAATATTCTCTTGATGGACGAACCTTTCGCAAATTTGGATGTTAAAATTAAACGCAGAATAATTTCGTTGTTAATTAAAATTAAAACGGAATTTAATTTGACAATTATTTATGTTACTCACGACCACAAAGAATCTTTTTCACTTGCAGATTATGTTTGCTTAATCAACAAAGGTAAAATAGAAGAATACGGGACGGTAGAAGAAATTAAACAATCTAAAAATGAATATGTAAAATACTTTTTAGAATATTAAAGCAAGGAGGAACAAATGAAAAAATTATTAATTGCATTGATTGTCCTATTCGGTTGGGGTTACGTTAGAATGCACGCTCAAAATTCCGTTAAATCGTTCAACCGAATTCCGAAAAGCGAAACGGTTCAGGTAAAAATTGATACCTTATTGAATTTCGAAAATTACAAAGTCGGGATTTTACCTTCCGACTGGACTCAAACCTTTACCGGAAGAGGCAGCAAAACCGAATGGAAAATTGTGAAAGATAACGGGAACAAAGTTTTGGCACAACTTTCAAGCAATAACCCCGGTTACCATTTTAATCTTACGGTTTATAATTTAATTGAAGCAAAAGATTTAATTCTCGACGCGAAAATTAAAGGCGTCAAGGGAAGAATAGATAGAGGCGGCGGATTTGTTTGGCGCTACAAAGACCGAAACAATTACTACGTTGTTCGTGAAAATCCGCTTGAAGATAATGTGGTTCTTTACAAAGTGGTTAATGGAAAAAGATCCGATTTACCTTTGGTAGGAAAAGGGAGAACATACGGCGTTGATGTTCCTCGTCTCGGCGAAGGTTGGAACGATTTGAAATTGGTTGTTTCGGGTAATGTTTATACGGTTTACTTAAACGGGAAGCAATTATTTAAAGTAAAAGACAAGACTTTTATGAATGAAGGTAAAGTTGGCTTTTGGACAAAAGCCGATGCAGTTAGTTATTTCGATGATTTTCATATTGTGGTTTTATAAAAATTTAATGTTGGACAAGAAAAGAAATTATTAGAAGAGGAAGAAGAGCAGATGATTTTTATTAAAATCAATTCACTCCGGATGCCTCGGGGAAATGTGCAGCTCAACGGAGTATCAGATGGAATGCGACGAAGCGGAAAATATCAAGCGATAAGCTCAATAGACAAAAAACCGACTTCACCCTAATCCGAACAAGACTGCATTTCACTCCCCTTGCTCTCGATATGAAGTTGTCCGGCGGCGGCATCGCTTGTCGAAAAACATCACATTAATTTTCTGTTTTTTTTATCAGGAACTTTCTTTTCCGTTCTCAAACTTTTCATAAGCGTTAATAATTTCTTTTACCAAACGATGACGAATAACATCTTTTTTCTTAAAGTCTAAGAAACCCACTCCGTCAATGTCATGCAATATATTCATAACTTGTATCAAACCGCTGTTTTTATTGGTCGGTAAGTCAATCTGCGTAATGTCGCCGGTAATGATTGCTTTGGAGTTTGTTCCTAATCGAGTAAGAAACATCTTCATCTGAATTTCGGTTGTGTTCTGTGCTTCGTCTAAAATTACAAATGCGTTATTCAATGTTCTTCCTCGCATATAAGCAAGCGGTACAATTTCAATTACTCCCCGCTCGATGTAACTTTTCAATTGTTCAAAAGGAATCATATCCTGCAGTGCATCATACAAGGGACGGAGATAAGGGTCAATTTTTTCTTTCAAATCACCCGGCAAAAAGCCTAAACTTTCACCGGCTTCAACTGCGGGACGAACCAAAATAATTCTGCTTATCATTCCCTTCTTTAATTCCGCAACGGCAAAAGCAACGGCGAGATATGTTTTTCCCGTTCCTGCCGGTCCAACCGCAAAAACAATATCGTTATCTTTTACTTTTTGAACATACTTTTTCTGTGAATCGGTTTTTACCTTAATAACATCTTTTTTTGTGTAGAGAATAATATTATCATATTCACTTTCTCTAATTATTTCGTCGCCCGATTTTGTAAGCCGGATAATTGTCATCACATCTTCAGGTTTTAATAATCCCGTAGTGTTTAGCGTAAACTTCATTTCGTGAAGCACTTTTTCTATAAGGCTTACTTCGCCTACAACTCCCCTAACAAAAACTTGATTACCCCGAACGCTTATCAACGAGGCAAAGGAATCTTCAATCGGTTTAAGGTTGGAATCGTTTATTCCGAGGAATGATATTAAATCGACTTCTTCTAATAAAAATTTTTTTTCTATTGTGTCAGCCATAGTAAAAAAATCGGGAGACAAACAAAGCTGCCTCCCGAATAATTAATTTATTTAACCGGAGCCGGTTTGTAATTTCTTCTTAACTTATCATATTTTGCTTTCTCTTGTTCCGTGAGATTAGGCACTTTAAATACTTGTTTCGGATAAATTAAGTTCGGGTCTTTAATCTGATCTTTATTCGCATGATAAATTTTAGGCCATGCAAATCCGTTTCCGTAAATATTATCTTTTTTGGCGATGTTCCAAAGGCAATCACCTTTAACAACCGTGTAAAGAATTTCTTTCGGCTTTACAATCCACGCATCCAATTTTCTCTGCAGTAAGTTGTGAACTTTATCAAAATATGCCGGACATGCGCTAAGCCGATTTTCCTGCAAATCCTTTAATGCAGCTTCCAAATCTTCTTTATTTCCGCTGCGTGCGTCAATTTTAGCTTCCAACATTTCCACTTTCTTTCCAAAAGCTGCAACATCGGCTTTTTGGGCGTTAACCAATGCGAGAACTTCTTTCTGGCATTCCGCAGGATCTTGCAAAGCGTTAAATTGTTTTTTTAAAGTAGCAACTTCTTCTTTCAACTGTGCAATTTCGCCGTTCAAAGATACTTTTTTCTCGGTAAGTCTTTTAACTTCCGCCTGCCATTCGTCGGATGTCATTTCCTTCTTTTCTTGTGCATAAAGACTAAAGGAAAAGACAAGTACAAAAGCGGCAACTATTAATGTTCTGAATTTCAACATTGTCTCCTCCTTTACTTATTTAATTTGTTTAAGTTTGATTTTAACTGTTCTTTATGCTGATTGCATTTTTCAAGATTTGCTTTTCTTTCGGCAATATCTCTTTCCAATTTGGCTTTTTCGCTCTTCAAATCAGTTACTTGGTTTTCCAAAGCACTGACTTCGGATTTTAAAGCTTCCAACTGAGCCATTTCTTCTTCGCTAACACCGCTGCACCCGGTAAATCCGATTCCCGAGCCTAAGAACAATGCAACAAGGGCAATGTTAAGCGCTTTTTTTGATTTGGACATATTATCTCCTCCTAGAGTTAAGATTATTAGTTAATAAGAGTATTTTCACTTTTACAAAAAAACAAGAAATTAATTATAATATTTTTTCTTCAACAAAACTAAAAAATTTATTTCCTGCAATAATGATATGGTCAAACACCGGAATTTCCATGATTGTTCCCACTTCTACAAGCTGCTTGGTTACTTTCATATCGGCATTGCTCGGCTTCGGATTTCCGCTGGGATGATTGTGAACTAAAATAATACTCGATGACAAATTTTCAATTGCGGATTTAAATACTTCACGCGGGTGAACAATGCTGGAATCTATTGAACCTACGGAAATTTCCACTAATTTAATTAATTTATTCGCTTTGTTCAAACAGGCAATTAAAAATTTTTCTTTCGGCTCGTTCTTTAACATCGGAATAAGCAACGACGCAATATCATCCGGCGATTTTATGATTTTATCGGACTGCCACTTACTCTGCATCTGAACTCTTTTAGCTATCTCGAATGCTGAAATTAACGTAACCGCTTTGTCAGGTCCAATTCCTTTTATCTTTTGTAAATCGGTAACGGAAAGGTTTGAAACAACTGCTAAATTTTTAAATTCGGTAAGAATGGATTGGCTTATCTCAACTGCGGACTTCCCCTTCGTGCCGGTTCTGATGAGTATTGCAAGCAGCTCGGCATCAGTCAAGTTTTGTCCTCCTCGCAAAAGCAGTTTTTCGCGCGGGCGGTCGTCCAAAGGGAGTTCTTTTACTTTTGAGATAACATCCTCCTAATCATTAAGCAAAGTCCGTTTCAACGCAAGAACGTATTCATCATAAGGATTTATTTTGAGCGCTTTTGTCATAAATTCCTCTGCTTTCCTAACATCGTTTTTATTCAAACTGATGAATCCTAAAAAGGAAAATATTTCGGGAGTTTTTTCGCTGTTATCTAATGATTTTGAAAAAAACTCTTCCGCTTTTTCAAAATCCTCAATTTCAAAATGAATTTTACCCGCTAATAAATAAGAATCTCCCGTAAGATAATCCCGTTTAAAAGATCGAGTAATAAAATCCTGCGCATAATAATTTAAACCTTTTGCAAAATAGACTTTTGCAAGCAAATAGTAAACTCTGCCGAGTTCTTTATTCCCCGTTTTTTCCAATTCTTCAAGATACTCAAGCGCCGTTTCATATTCTTTTAGAGCAATTGCTATCTCGGAAGCCGCCAATAATACGGGCTTTCTGAACTTATCGGATTTATTATTTTTAAGATATTTCCCGAAATAGTTTTTTGCATCATGAACGTTCCCTTGTTCAAAAGAAGCCAATCCGAGATAATAATTAAATTCGCTATTTTCCTGAGAAATTTCTTTATCTGCAAATAACTCTATCACTCTTTCATAATCTTTTGCACGTAATAAAAACTGAGCGTAAAGTTTTTCCAAATCTTCATCACCGGAATGTTTATCAAGATAATTTTCAATAAGCTCCTTAACTTTTTCTTGAAGTCCCATTTTTTCATAAAGATGGGCTAACCGGAGTGTAATTCTCCTTATCTCGTATTCGGATTGCAGAAGCTGCATATAAACTTGTACGGCAAAAAGATATTGTCCGGAGTTTTCATACCGCTCTGCCGAAAGAAGTTTTAGTTCGTTATCGTTCATTTATTCCCACTCAATTGTAGCCGGAGGTTTTGAACTGATGTCAAGCACTACTCTGTTTACTCCTTTAACATTTCTGATTATCTTATTTGAAACCGTTTCCAACAAATCGTAAGGGAAATGATACCACTCGGCTGTCATTCCGTCTGTTGACGTTACGCCGCGCAAAGCAATAACGTTTTCGTACGTTCTCGAATCCCCCATTACTCCAACGGTTTTAAGTGGAAGTAAAACGGAAAAAGCTTGCCAAATTTCTTCATAGACTCCGAAATCATGCAGTTCCTCAATAAAAATTTCATCCGCATCACGCAAAATTCTTAATCTTTCCGGTGTAACTTCACCAAGAATGCGCACTGCCAAGCCCGGTCCCGGGAAAGGATGGCGCGCAATAAAGCTGTGAGGCAATCCGAGATATTCTCCTATTTTTCTTACCTCGTCTTTAAATAATTCTCGAAAAGGCTCTAAAAGTTTAAGATTCATTTTCTCGGGTAAGCCGCCTACGTTGTGATGCGACTTAATCGTTACGCTAACTCCGGCAACCGGAACCGATTCTATCACATCGGGATAAAGCGTTCCCTGTGCAAGAAATTTAATATCTCCCGAATTTAATGCCTCTTTTTCAAAAACCTCGATAAATGTTTTCCCTATGATTTTTCTTTTTTTCTCCGGGTCATTAACTTCGCGAAGTCTGCTTAAAAAGATTTCCGAAGCGTCAATAAAGTGAATATTCAAATTATAATTCTCTTTGAACATCTTAATAATCTTTTCACTTTCGTTTTTCCGCATCAATCCGTTATCAACGTGAACACAAGTCAGTTTATCATCGATTGCCTTATGTAAAAGGAGCGCGGCGACTGAAGAATCCACTCCGCCGCTTAAAGCTAAAATCACTTTAGAATCGCCCACCGTTTTTCTAATATCGTAGATAGATTTTTCAATAAAGTCGTCCGGCTTCCATGTTGCCGAAACTTTGCAAACATTAAAGATGAAATTCGAGAGAATCTTTTTCCCTTCTTCCGTATGAGCAACTTCGGGATGAAACTGCACCCCGTAAATTTTTTCCTTACTGTTTTCTATTGAACAAACGGGAGAATTTTCCGTTTGTGATGTTACGGCAAATCCTTCGGGCATTCGGGTTACGTAATCACCGTGGGACATCCAAACAACGGAATCAGATTTTACATTCCTTAGTAACTCAGAGTCCGCTGAAGAAATTTGTAGTTTTGCTTTACCATATTCTCGGTTTTCAGCCGGACTAACTTCTCCGTTAAAATTTGATGATATAAACTGTAATCCGTAGCAGATACCAAGCAGGGGAATCCCAAGTTTAAATATTTCGTCATCAATACGCGGCGACTCTTTATCATAAACAGACATCGGTCCGCCGGATAAAATTATCCCTTTAGGATGAAGATTTTTTATTTCATTAATCGGAAAATCAAAAGGTTTTATTAATGAATAGACATTCATTTCACGAATGCGCCGAGCAATTAGCTGCGTGTATTGTGAACCGAAATCAAGAATTAATATTGAATCAGAAACGTTCATAGTTTAGTAAGATATGTAAAATGAAAAGATACGGCTCGCAAAGAGCCGCATCATAAAAAAGATTAATTAACCACCGATTAATTTTGAATAATCTTCAGGGGAAAGAAGCGTGTTAACACTTTCAGTGTCGCTAATTTCAATTTTAATTATCCAGCCGTCGCCGTAAGGATCGGAATTTACAAGCTGCGGTTCATCTTCCAATTTCGGATTAAGCTCAACTACTTTTCCGCTAACCGGCGCCAATAAATCACTTACTGTTTTTACAGCTTCAATTGTACCAAAAGGTTCATCTTTGGTTACTTCATCAATATCAGGATCAACATCTATAAAAACTATATCACCCAATTCTCCCTGCGCATAATCGGTAATACCGATGTAGCCGAAATTTCCATCCACTTTCAACCATTCGTGGTCATTTGAATATTTTAGATTCTCAGGAACATTCATTTTTTCCTCACTCTATTTATTTAACATTTTATCAATAAATGAAGTATCATAATTTGAATTAATAAAGTCTTCATTTTCCAAAACTTTCTGATGGAAAGGAATTGTTGTTTTAATTCCCTCTATTAAAAATTCTTCAAACGCTCTTTTAGCTCTTGCAATCGCATGATTTCGGTCAACTCCCCAAACTATCAGTTTTCCTAATAGGGAATCGTAATAAGGGGGAATCGTATAACCGGAATAGACGTGAGAATCGTTTCTAATTCCAAAACCTCCCGGGAAATGCAGCATTGAGATTTTACCCGGAGAAGGACGAAAATCAAACTCGGGATCTTCCGCATTAATGCGAAACTCAAAGCAATGTCCAATCGGCTTTTCGGGAATGTCCGCAATCCTTTCACCGGCAGCTACTAAAATTTGATTTTTAATTAAATCGATATTATGCACCACTTCCGTAACGGGATGCTCAACTTGTATTCTCGTATTCATTTCAATAAAATAAAAGTCGCGATATTTATCTACGAGAAACTCAACAGTGCCTGCGCCTTCGTAATTAACCGCCTTTGCTCCTTTTACTGCCGCATCAATCATCTTCTGACGAAGCTCTTCATCGACAATCGGCGAAGGCGTTTCCTCAATCAGCTTTTGATGCCGCCTCTGAATAGAACAATCTCTTTCACCGAAAGCATAAACATTTCCGAAACTGTCCCCCATAATCTGAATTTCAACATGGCGCGGATTTTCAATAAATTTTTCAAGATAAAGCGCCGGATTTCCGAATGAAGCACCTGCTTCGGTTGAAGCCATTTGGAAAGCCATCTCAACCTCAGCTTCGTTTTCCACTATTCTCATTCCCTTTCCGCCGCCTCCGGCAGACGCTTTAAACATTACGGGATAACCGACTTCGGCAGCAATACGTTTTGCTTCTTCAATATCGGTTATTTCACCGTCGCTTCCGGGAACAACAGGCACGCCAACTTTTTTCATCGTAGTTTTAGCGAATGCTTTATCGCCCATTTGGTCAATCATACTCGGAGATGGTCCGATAAACTTTATGTTCGATTCGGCGCAAATTTCCGAGAACTCGGAATTCTCAGCAAGAAATCCATAGCCCGGATGAATAGCTTCGGCTCCGGTAACGGAAGCTGCGGAAATAATATTTGTAATCTTTAAGTAACTATCGGTTCCCATTGCAGGTCCGATGCAAACCGCCTCATCGGCAAACATCGTGTGCATAGAATCTTTATCGGCTTCAGAATAAACGGCAACGGTTTTAATTCCCATTTCTTTACAAGTACGAATTATCCTAAGCGCTATTTCGCCTCTGTTGGCGATTAAAATTTTCTTAAACAATTTGCAATCCTTGTGAATTAATCGAGTTTTATTAAAAACATCGGCTGATTATATTCAACGGGGGTTCCGTTTTCAACCAGAATTTTAACTACCGTACCGCTTACGTCCGATTCAATCTCGTTCATTAATTTCATCGCTTCTACAATACATAGCGTTGTTCCTACCGCAACTTTATCGCCTACCTTAACGAAAGGATCTGCATCCGGCGCGGGCGCTCTGTAAAATGTTCCGACTATCGGCGATTTTACTTCGTGCAATCCTTCATCTTCGGAAACAGCTTCGGTTTTAGCTTCCGGGGCAGAATCAACGGCTTGAGGAACAGCCGGAACCGGCGCAGGCTGTGCGGCAACGGCTGGAGCCGTCGGCATCGACACGAAATTTGTTTCAGGCTGTTTCTTTGAAATGGAAATTTTCAAATCTCCTTCTTCAACGGTGAAATCGGTTATTTCGCTCTTTTCAACAACCTTTATCAGTTTTTTGATTAAATCTAAATCCATAGCTTTCCTATTTGTTTTTTATTCTTTCAACGTACTGACCTGTACGTGTATCGACTTTAAGAACATCCCCTTCATTAATAAACAAAGGAACATTCACAACCGCTCCGGTTTCCAATGTTGCAGGCTTCAAAGCATTTGTTGCCGTATCGCCTCTAAAACCGGGCTCGGTTTCAACAACTTTAAGTTCTACAAAAATCGGCGGTTCAATTGTGATAATATTATCATCATCGTCAACAAGAAGTTCCAACTCAATACCTTCTTTTAGATATTTACTTGAATCGCCTACTTTATCCTCGGGAACTGTAATTTGCTCGTACGTGTCGTTATCCATCAATACAAATCCGCCGCTTTCCTTATAAAGAAATTGATATTTTTTCCTTTCTACCCTTACTATTTCAACGGATTCTCCGGAACGGAAAGTGTTGTCCAAAACTTGTCCGGTTTGAAGATTTTTCAGTTTTGTCCTTACAAAAGCGCCGCCTTTGCCCGGCTTAACATGTTGAAACTCGGTAATAGTGTATAACCCATGCTTAAACTTTATTATCAGTCCGTTTCTGAAATCTGATGTATCAGCCATTTTTTTCCTTCTATTTTATGGTTAAAAAATTAGATATAATAAAAGAAATAAAAAGTTAACCTTCAATTCTTTTAGCTTCAATTAAACCGCGATAACGCTCAACATCGCGAGCCGCTTTTTCACGAGAATAATCTTGCTGTACTTTATTCAGCAAATCTTCGGCAATATTGTATTTCCCGATTAAGATGTAATTATACGCCGCACGCATTAAGTACTCGGCGTTAAGAGGATTATATTTATCTTTTTTTGAAGCAAGCCGGAAGAAATCCGCAGCTTGTTCGTAATTCTTTTTTGCCTCAAAACAACCCGATTGTCCCGCAACGGAAGCGGCATCAAACAAGCTCAAACTGCCGCTGTAATCGGAATAATAATTATTAGCCAAATCGATTTTATCTAATGCGTAATATGAATTCCCCGCCAATAGTTTAGCTATTTCACCGGGAGTTGTCGAACCGTATTCTTGTGCAATGTTTATTAATCCGGGTTTTGCTTGAAGAGAATCTCCGTTAAGAGCGGTTTGATAATTAAAATTTGCGTAAGCGGAAACAATTGCGGAAAGTTCAACCGAAGCCGTTTTCTCATTTTCAACCGACTTATTATGAATCAGAATGCCGGCAACAACAATAACAATTAAAGCCGCCGCGCCGATTAAAAGTTGTTTCTGATATTTTTCTAAAAACTCTCTTGTTTCAAAAAAATAAGTTACTAATTTATCTTCTTTCATCTCTTTTTTAGTAATCTTTTTTTTCTTCTGCGCCATATTAGATGTTCCTTTTTAATTTTGTTATTTCAGAATTTAATTCGGAAAATTAATGAATTCTATAAACCTATCCTAATGTGATTTGAGAAAATCCACGCCGAATTTTTTCGATAAACTTCCACTCGATAAGCTCCGGATTTCGATATAGGAAGCTCAAGGCTCGAAGACTCAATCACGCTGATAATTTCTCCGTTTCTAATTACCCTAATTGTCGAATCCTCAGCCGGACTGACAGCTCGTAAAACGACACTATCGGCATCGGCTATCGTATCTCCCATATTAAAAATCTCATCATTTTTCTCGGCATAAAATCTGAACCCTTTAGCATCGCCGCGGTAATAATTCGAGATAAAACATCTTCCGTTTTTTAACGAACCGTAAATTTTTTCTTTAGTCCGCTGCAAGCGATGTTCCGAATCATCTTTCTTAATCGGCTTCTCGGTTAAAATATGAGTGCGAATCGATTTGAATAATACCTTGTAAGGAAAAACTTCAACTTCGACAAAACCGAGAACATTTACTTTATGAGCATGCGCATCAATGCCGCCAACTCCGATAACCTTCCTCTCGAGGTTCAGCTCATCCCATTTTTTCAATGTTTCTTCGGGCGGAGATGAAATCGAACGGAGAGGATGAACAAAACGAGAATATTTGTTTTCCTCTGTTAATCCTTCCATCCATTCGGACATGTGATTCCAAATTTCCATACCGGTGAATTCATCAATATCCCAATCTGTCCAGGGAAACGGCGGATGTTCTTTCATCGATTGTCGTTTTTCATGCGGATGTGCAATAAACCCGATTCCTCCGGCTTCCTTTACCTTATGCACATATTCCCTCGCCGACATTCGGGTGGAAAATGCCTTGTTAATTCCTAATGCCAAATAGTGGTTTTTTATCTCTTTATCATTTATCTCAACGCCGACAAGCATTAAGGTATTATCGTACCACCCTTCAAAACCTTCGTCCAAAGCGCGGAGAGTATTGTGATCGGTAAGAATAATAAAATCAAGTCCGACTTCAGAGGCTATTTCCGCAATCTCTGTCGGCGCTCCTGTTCCATCGGAAAAATAGGAATGAATATGCAGAGCGCCTACATATTCAAACATAATTTATTCCGTAAGTTTTTTATAAGTGGAATATTCCATACTGCCTTCGATAATCATGGCAGCTAATTTGTCCATCAGTAACGAAATCATTTCATCCGAATCATCGTAATTATCATACGCTTCCTGATTTTCGAATAGAAACATTTCGCAAAACTCATTCTCGTTTTTCGACTCAAAAATATCATAAGAGATAAGCCCTGCAGCGCTTATCTGCGCTTTTAATTCTCCTACGACTTTTAAGTAATCTTCTCTAAATTCCGGATTAATTTTATACTTAATCTGAAAAACCACGTTGCTCATTTATTCTCCTTTATATCTATGTTACCGTTAAAAACAATTGCGGCATGACCGCGTAAAGAAACAGTTTTAAAATTAGTTAATTTTTTCCGAAAATCGATGATGAATTTTTTCTTACTGCGGGAAATAATTTCGATTGGAGTTTTTTCCTTTTTCCGTTCAAATAAAAACATTGCCGCCGCTACGATTCCCGTTCCGCAAGCCGGAGTTTCATCTTCCACGCCTCGTTCAAAAGAACGTATAAAATATTGTCCGCTTACTTCTGCAATTACATTCACATTGATTCCCGCAGGCAAAAACTTTTTGTGATGCCTAACTTTTTTGGCAAAAATAGAAAAATCAAATTCATCAAATATTTCACTCGACGAACTAATCTCCGAGAACTCCAACACCGCTTGAGGCGCGCCGGTATCGGCAACGTAAATATTGATATTCTTACTGTCGATACCGATTGTTTCAAATTTCCCTTCTTCAATTTGAGGAAGCTTAACGACAGCTTCACTCTCGTTAATCACTTCACCCGAATATCTTTTCCCACAGCAGGAAAATCCGAATTCCTTTTTGTTCGGATTTATTTTTGAGTAAGCGTAAATTACCGAAGCCCTTGCGCCGTTGGCACATAACATTCCCGACGAGCCGTCTGCATTGTAATATTTTAAGGAATAATCAAATTCGTTCGACGGCTGGATAACCAGAACTCCATCCGCGCCGATTCCCATTCTCCTTAAACAGAGAGATTGAATAATCTCCGGAGTAAGTTCCGGTAAGCGCCCGTTTATTCCGTCAAGGAGAATAAAATCGTTTCCTGCGCCTGTAAGTTTTGTAAAATCAAATTTCATAACAATTATTTTATTCCTCTCTCACAAAAAAATTAAAACTGAAGTTCCTTCAATAAATATCGTTCAAAAT
>CAYLYR010000003.1:0-28680 GCA_964387835.1 uncultured Melioribacter sp. | reverse complement strand
GTTTCGTTGGGGCGAAAAATTTTTCGCCCGTACAATTGGTATTGAATATTCAATTGTAGTTGTAGGATTTCCGCCTGCTACTTTTGAAAATGGATTAGGGTAGTTTTGAGAAAGAAAAAATTTACTCGGTATGTTTTCATTTTCCTCAATTCCCACTACTGTTCCTTCGGCATTTGTATAGCCCGGAGTGCCTGCAATAAAATAGTCCCAAGAATTACTTCCGTCCGGATTCCTTCCGTATGAAATATCGGTTGATTGTGCTCCGAAAGTAAGAGAATCGATAATTGTAACGCCATCGGACATAGTTAAGCCGATTTGCTCTCCGCCGCCGCTTAATTTAATGTTAACGTGAAGAACGCCGGCTTCAGGTTTTTTATCGGCAAAAAGCAAAAGAAATCCTCCGGCGGGAATTGTAGTTGAATCGGGCGCGGTTGTAGGAATCTGCCAATGCGTTAAATCGTCCAAGCCATCCGTAATGTACATACCGCCAATGTCCACCGCTTCGCTGCCGGCATTATAAATTTCAATCCAATCGGGATAGTTATCCGTCGTTTCATCATAGTAGCTCGTATCATTGCTTGCCATGAATTCATTAATATATAAATCCTGAGCATAGAGTGAACCGACAAAGAAAACCGAGAGTAAAAGAAGTACTGTTTTTTTCATATTGAACTCCTTATTTGTTAATCGTTAATTTGATAAACGTAAAGTTTCCGAGTTTTATCACTAATTATATAGATAATGTTTTTATTATTATCAACTGCAACGCCTTCGGCTTTTTTATAGTTAAGCGCAGCGCTCTTGATTATCCCTTGCGTAGGAGACCATTGGAAGAGTAATTCGGATTCGTCGCTTACAATCCAAAAGAAGTGCCCTATTGAATCGTAGCAAATACCGGAAAGGTCGCCGACTTCAGTTATTTCTTTTATCCTCTCTGCAGAATAGCCGCTGTCCAACTGTGCCCAAAGTCTCGGGGATTTTTCATTTAATACGTATTTAGTAAATGTTGTATCGAAGCAAACCCCTTCAAGTCCGCTGTTCCCGGTGCCTTCAAGATTTGCAACGGGAAATCTTCCGAGTTCGTTCCCGTTAGTGTCAATATGAACAAGCTGCCTTAATTCCTCTTCGGCAAGCCAAAGCGTTCCATCTCGCTTGTCAAATGCAATTCCTTCCAAATCGTTTCCGTTAAATTCCAGTTCTTTAAGAATATTCCCTCTTAAATCAAGATGATAAATGTTATCGGTATTGTCGGAAACAGTCCAAAGTGTTTTATTGTTTTTTCCTAAAGTTAGCCCGGAAGGTTCACTGACGTTAGTTTTATATTCGCTTTTTTGCGAAATAAGGGAGGAACTCGGCGGAATTGTTCCGACCGAGTCCTCAACACTGCAACTCGTAAAAATCGATAAAATCACTACCAATGTAATTTTTTTTATCAGCATTAGTTATTACTGCTTCCCGGAGTAGGATTATTAAAAAAGACCCAATTGTCGCTGCCGTCCGGTTCTCTCCCTTCCGAAATATCGGCGGTTTGTGCGCCGAAAGTAAGAGAATCTATGATTGAAGTTCCGTTCGGAGCAGTTAAGCCGATTTGCTCTCCGCTGCCGCTTAATTTAATGTTAACATGAAGAACGCCGGCTTCAGGTTTTTTATCGGCAAAAAGCAAAAGAAATCCTCCGGCGGGAATTGTAGTTGAATCGGGCGCGGTTGTAGGAATCTGCCAATGCGTTAAATCGTTCAATCCATCGGTAATATAATATCCTCCGATGTCAATCGGCGTTGAGTTAGGATTATAGATTTCAATCCAATCGGGATAATCGTTTGTTGTCGGGTCGAAATAAGTAGAGTCGTTACTCGCCATAAATTCGTTAATGTAAAGAACAGGCGGAACGTATCCAACAGTAAAAGTTACAGTATCAGATGTTGCAGTTAAACCTTTTTGATCAACAGCAGTAACGTAAAAGAATACAGCGCTTCCATCTTCAAACGAACCAATGTTTGCCGAATATTCATCGCCGTTTGCGGTCATATCTTTTTCCGTAACAGCATTGCCGTTTGCGGAATAATAAACCTTTACGCTTTGAATATCGTTGTTTTCGTCTGTAATAGTTGCCGTTACGGTTACGTCGTCTCCCGTATTAATTACGGAATCGGGTGAAACTGTTACGTTTGAAATTACAGGGGGAACATCGGTTGAAGCGCCGTTATTACTTGCACCTGGTGTAGGGGAACTGAATTTAACCCAATTGTCGCTTCCGTCCGGTTTTCTCCCTTCCGAAATATCTGTCTCTTGTGCATCGAAAACGTGCTGGTCTATTATTGTTGAACCGTCGCTTGAGGTAAGCACAATTGCTTCTCCCTTCTTTTTAAGACTAAACGGAAGGTGCAAAACGCCTTGGTCTGTCTGCTTATCCGCCCACAATACTAAAAATCCGTGTGCGGGAATTGTTGTTGCACTGTTTCCGCTTGGGATTTGATACGCAGCCGGGTCGTCAACGTTGTCGGACACATACATTCCGGCAATATCAACATTCTTATCCTCTGCATTGTAAATTTCAATCCAATCATCATATTCGCCGTTTTCATCAGCAAAGGAAGTATCGTTACTTGCCATAAATTCGTTAATATACAGATGGTAAGTTTCACCGCCGGGGTTTTGATTGCCATCGTCCGTATTATCATTTACATCGCAAGCAGCAAAAACAAAGATAAAAGCAAAGAACAAAACTATTATATTTCTGAGTTTCATGTCGAACTCCTATTATTTTTTTAAAAGAAAAACTTAGTCATAAATTGAACGTAGCTGAAATTATCTTTTCCTATTTTACTGTGTTCGGAAGTTTGCACGGAAGTATAATTCAATTGACAAACAATGTTGCTATTAGGATACCAGTTAATTCCGGCTGTATAATTTGCGGCAACGCCGCCGTAAATGTTAGCGGCTTCATCCGATAGATTTACATAACTGTATCTTAGGGCAAGTTCCCAGTTTCCCCATTTATTTTTAGGATTAGGTAGATATTGACCGAACTCACCTTGTGTTTTATCCCATTTTCTGTGTCCGCCGTTAATATCCCACAAAAGGTAAACGTAACCGCTCTTAAAACCGGCAGTAGCCAAATTGTTGTTTCTGTAAACATTTACCATTTGGTATTCTCCTTGCAAATGGAAATTGCGATAAACGAAAGCGCCTTCAAAACCGAATCTGTAATCGTGATTTGTGTTTTTGATTTTCGGTGTTTTAACAATTTTGTAATCGCCGATTTTTGTTTCGGGCTCAGCATCGAATTTTTCTTGCCAAGTTTCGTCATCCGGTCTGTTCCATACCGCGGAAGCGCCGAGGTGAAGAATCATATTGTTATTATTGATCGGCGCTGCGGCAAAACGCGCGGCATATCCGCCGCCTGTCTCATTTTTGGTTTTGTTTTTTATGCCGTCCATTGTTTGTCCGAAAAAAGCTGTTCTAACGTTCCAGTTATTTCCCCAGCGTCCGTATTCAAATCCAACTCTTCTGTGCATTTTAAAAGCAAGCGCGCCGTAATATCTTTCGGGGAAAGGAATGTAACGAGACGAAGTTAAAATTTCCAATCCGTAAGGAACTTTGAAGTGCCCGAATTTTACGTAGGAATTTTTAAATCCAAGAAATGAAATATACATATCTTTAGTTTCCGGCGCTCCGTCGGCGAAATCCATGTCCCACTCCGTGTACCAATTTTTCCACATCAACATCTTAACCGCAAATCTTGCTTTACGCAAATGTGTTCCGTTGCTGAAACCTTTGAAGTTATTTTCAAAGAAATAAGCGCCGTTAATAAAACCGCGTCCGTCAAAGCGCCCTTGAAATGCGCCGTTGTCGGATGTCCAGAAAAGAATGCCGTGCCGCCATTCGTTATCTCCTTTTACCACGTCATTTTGGGCATAAGAAGCATTAATTAGTATGAATACAAATGTAAGTATTCCGAACAATAGTTGATTATAGTGTTTCATCTTTAACACTCCGCTTAAATAATGATAATTGAGTAAATTTATCGAAAGATATTTTTTCAAAATCTTCCGAGTTAAAAGATGTTTTCTGTTTACCGATTTTATGTTGAATAATCGGTTTCGTTACATTTGTCTTTTTATAAACCTGTAGATTAAAGACATTCTGCATAAAAAATAGGGAAATAAAACTTAGAACTCCGGCTGCAATGGGAGTTGTAACCCAGCCGGAGGAAATCTTTCCCAAAATACGATAATTAATTCCTCTTCCTTTTTTGGCAAGTGCAATTCCAATAACACCTCCGACAACAGCCTGTGAACTTGAAACCGGTACAAGCGGTATTGCCGGTAATCCGTGACTTAAAAGAAAATGTTCCAAGCTTTTCGATGCGAAGAGAAATAGAACCAGAGATTCAGCAAGAACAACAATAAGCGCGGCGATTGGCGTAAGCTTAAAAATGTCGTTGCCTACCGTCATCATAACCTTCTTGGAGTAGGTGAAAATTCCTACACTGATTGCAAGTCCGCCGATTAAAAACAATACTTGCGTTCCGGAGAGTGTAAAGAAACTGAAAAAGTCCATATTGCCGAAAGGATGCGCGGGGACAAAAACTCCCATCACATTTGCAATATTATTTGCACCGAGACTGTAGGCTCCGAACGCTCCGATAATTAGTAGCCCTACTCTCGTGTAAACATCCTGACGAAGAATGTGAACTTCCCATTTCATCAGCCATTTTTTAAAAATCATGTAAAGTAAGTATGCAAAAACAGCTGTTAATACAGGGCAAATTACCCAAGTAGATAAAATTTTATAAAGTGAATTCATATCGGTTGGGGACCCGGTGAATAAATTCCAGCCTATAATGGCGCCAACAATTGCCTGAGATGTTGAGACGGGCAGCTTTAAATTTGTCATCCAAGCTACGGTTACGGCTGCAGAAAGAGCGACCGTAAAAGAACCTGCAATTGCATTAACGGCGCCTAATTTTCCGAGAGTGTGTGAAGCGCCCGCGCCGCTTATTACCGCTCCGACTATAACAAATATTGAACCGATAATCGCAGCAGTCTTGAACTTTATCATTCTTGTGCCGACTGCGGTACCGAAAATATTTGCAGCATCGTTTGAACCGAGCGACCACCCTAAAAACAAACCGCTTAACAGAAAAAACCAAATCATAATCTTTCTCCCATAATATTACAGTGAACGCTTTATTGCGGCAATTGATAATCTATCGCAGACATCTTCGGCTTCATCGGCAATTAATTCAATATGCAGAGCAAAGTATCTCATGTGCATTTTCTGGCTTAATTGAATATCTGTTCTGAAAACTGTTTGTTTTATTTTTCTGGAAATTTTATCCGATTCGCTCTCGCTTAGCTGTACTTTTCTGATATAGTCGCGAACGTTTACAATATCTTTAAAATAAGCTCTTACGGCGGCAACCATTTGATCAACCGCTGTCATGCATATTTCGGTTAAGCTGATATATTGTTCTTTAATCTCCGGCAAAATAAATGGAAGCTCTGTGTAAAACTGATTCAAAGTTTCCGAAGTCATATTGAGAACTCTGTCGCAAGCCTCTAATAGTCCAAGCACATCTCCGCGTGATTCGGGGATTAAAGTTTCCGTGTAAAGAGCGCTTTCAATATCCCGACGCAATCTGTCGCCGTCGTGTTCACATTCATTGATACTCTCTATTCTCGATTCCAAGTCCTCCAATTCTCCGTTAAGATAATATTTAACGCCGAGACGAAAAAGGAACGCCCCTTTTATTACCAAATCCAAATAATCTTCAATTTTTTTCTCAAGCGCTTTAGTTTGTTTAAAGAGTAGAGTCATTATTCCTCCTTATGTAATTTATTATTTTTAATAGACGTAAATTTATGTTTTAATATAGGATAAAAAAGTGAAAGAGCTGCGAGGAGCAATAGAATCAGACTGATTGGACGTGTAAAAAATATGGAGGCATCATCCATTAACAAAGCTCTTCTGAAATTGGTTTCCGCAAGGAAACCGAGAATTAATCCGAGTATTACCGGCGGCGTGGGAAAATCATTTCTTCTTAATACCCAGCCTAAAAGTCCGAAACCGAAACAACTCCACACATCGAACATTGAATTTCCCACCGAATAGCTGCCGATAAATGCAATTGAAATTATCGCAGGATAAAGAACCGATTTGGGAGCTTTGATAATTTTTATCCAAAGTTGGTTACCTAAGAATCCGAAAAAGAACATTGCTATATAAGCAATAAACATACTCGCGAAAATTCCGTAAACAATTGGCGAATCTCCTTTAAATAATTCGGGTCCGGGAGTTAGACCGTGTAAGACCAAAGCTCCGATAAGTACCGCCGTAGCTGCGCTTCCGGGTATTCCGAGCGTAAGAAGAGGAACTAACGCACCGCCAACCGAACCGCTTGTTGCTGCGCCGCTTGCCGCTACTCCGTCCAAAGCGCCCTTCCCGAATTTTTCGGGATGTTTGCTTATCCGCTTGGCTTCGTTATATGCAATAAAAGCCGCGATTGTCGCTCCGGCGCCGGGCACTACTCCGATTAATGTTCCGAGTATGGAGGACTGGGCTATTGTTCTTTTAATATCCCAAATTTCTTTAAACTTAGGCATTTTCCCCGAAATCTTTTTCAGCTTTCCCTTTATCTCAATGCTGTTTTCTATTTGAAGAAAAATTTCACCGAGGGCAAATAATCCGATTAACGCGGGAATAAAACTAAAACCGTCGGCGAGTTCGGGAATGTTAAAAGTGAATCTGAAATAACCGGTAAAAGGGTCCATCCCGACAGTATTCAGAAGTAAGCCGATTAGAGTTGCGATAAAAGCCTTAAGCCAATTCCCTGTTGAAAGGGAAGATGTGATTGTCAGTCCGAAAACGGCAAGAGCAAAATATTCGGCGGGACCGAAAGAAAGGGCTGCTTTAGCCAACGGTACGGAAAAGAAAATCAAAACTATTGTTCCGAACAAGCCGCCGACGGTTGAGGCAATTACCGACGCACCGAGAGCTTTCCCGGGCTCGCCTTTCCGCGTAAGAGGATAACCGTCGAAAGTAGAAACAATAGCCGACGGAGTTCCCGGAGTATTGATTGCAATTGCGGTTATTGTTCCGCCGTAGTTTGCAGCGGAATAGACGGAAACCAATAAAATCAGTGCGTAAAGAGGTTCAAGTCCGTAGCTGAACGGAACAAGTAAAGCAACTCCCATTGCGGGAGAAAGTCCCGGGAGAACTCCGACCAAAATTCCCATTACTACACCCGCAAGTATAATAAAAATCGGTTCCCAACCGATAAGGAGTTTGACACCGTCAAATAACTGTCCGAATATATCCATCTATTTTAACAACCTTAAATTATAATCAATAAAAAAACGAACCGCCGGGAAGCGGAACTTGCAGCACAATTTGTATTATATAATATGAAAGCAAAAGAAAGCCTGCCGTTGTAAGCGTAATTACAATATAATTTCTGTAGTTTAACCAAAGGATTCCGGCAGGGAGAAATAGTCCTGTGGAAATATAAAATCCGGCATAGTTCATCCCGAGAAAGTAGAATATCATTAAAAGAATTAATCCTAATGTGCGTTTGGCGTTTCTATCGTTTTTAACAACGGGTTTAGGGTATTTAAATTTTTTTACTAATAATGCCGCCGAGAAAAGGAAAAGAAAAATTGCCCACAACCGCGGTATTGTTGCAGGTCCGATACTGCCGGAAAGTTTTCCCACGTCAAAACCGAGCGATAAATCGTAAACGTAAACCGAAAGAATTATCATTGCAGTTGCAATAAACGTTTCACCATCGGCAAATTGAGGTTTTATCTTTTTTGTAATTACATAAATTAAAATAAATAGGACTACAGGAATATAAGGCGGAATTTGGCTGCTCTCTTTTTTGTTGTCATTCTTTTTAAGAATGCCCGCTTTTTTCAAATAATATCGGGCTTTTTTCTGGTCAGTGATTACGGTTTCAGTGAATTTTTTTTCTCCGTAAAAAACAGGGATAGCCGAAGAATTCTTAACGAAATTAATCCAATCGGGATCAGCTGAAATCTTTTCGAACAAATCCTCGAGATACTTTTTTACTTTGGGCGGAGTCCCTTTTTTTATTGCAAAACCGCGCCAAAGTACTTCCTCAATGGAATAACCTTTTTCTTTAAATGTAGGAACGTTCGGAAAGTTTTCGAGACGTTTTGCCGATGCGGAAATTGCAATCGAAAGAGTGGAACGCCCTGCAATGTCAGCGGGATTGCCGACATAAACTGCGCCTTGTTTTCCCATTAAAGCGGCTATGGCGTCGCTTCCTCCTTCGTAAGGTATCCAGCGCGCTTTAATATTTACTTTATCCCAAACTTGAATTGCAAAAAGATGGTCAAGTCCGCCGACAAGAGGTCCCAGCCATTTCTGTTCCCCCTTTTTTTCTTTTGCATCGGCAACAATGTCTTCGAAAGTTTTAATCTTTGTCGTGTTGTTAATTATCAGAGCTTCCGGGTCGGAAACCATCATTGCAATCCAATCGAAATTATCAATTGTAATACCGGTATTTGTAAGCAGCATCGTCGAGATAAATGATTTTGTAACCGCAAGGATTGTATATCCGTCAGCGCGTTTACCAAGCACGGTTTTCATTGCAACGGTTCCCGAGCCGCCGGTTTTGTTCTCGACAAGAATGATTGCGTCTGTATATTTTTTTGCGATATTGGAAATTAACCTCGAGGCGATGTCGATTCCGCTGCCCGGTTTACTGTGAACAACAATTGTAATCGGCTTCTCGGGAAAACCTGCAAAAACGGTCGAGACCGAAAATAAGAGAAGGAAAACAATATAAATTTTAAGTTTCATTAAATTCCAAATTCAAATGAATAGGAAAATTATTTCCAATTCTTATACGGATTTTTCATCAGCATGGAATTGAAATATTTCACATCTCCTGTAACTTCTTCACCGAGCCATTCCGGTTTTTCAAATTCTTCATCTTCATCTTGAAGTTCAACTTCGGCTACGACCAGACCTTCGTTGTCCCCGTAAAATTCATCAACCTCAAATGTATGATTCCCGACTTCCACCAAATAACGGGTTTTATCAATAATCCCCGGCTCGCAGATTCTGAGCAGTTCTTTTACCTCTTCCACCGGAATTTCTTTTTCCCACTCAAATCGCGTAGCTCCGCTTTCATTACCGATTCCTTTGATTGTAATAAATCCTTTGTCGCCCTTTATTCTTACGCGTACTGTCCTTTCAGGTACGGAAGAGAGGTAACCTTGCGTAATTCTTTTAGATTTTACAGCCTGAGTTTTATAAGCGTCGCTTGTAACTAAAAACTTTCTTTCAATTTCTTTGCCCATTTTTTTACTCGTTTTAATTATAAATTATTTCAATTAAAAATCTTCATTTGCAAGCGGTTTGTCTATCCAGCCGATAACGCGTTTAATTGCCTGCAGATAATTGATGTTTTCATATTGGTCCATTCCCGTTTGCTTTATTGTTTTTAGAATATCTTCAATTTCCGTTGACTCCGAATTTACGGAAAAAACCTTTGCACCATTGATTAAAACTTCTGCAAATTCACAGATTGTGTCGTTTACCATATATCCTAAGCGAAGTTTTTTTACTCGGACTGCGGCTAAATCGTTGTGTGCTTTTACCATTCCGAGAAATTTATCTAACGAATAAGTTTCGTTCACTAACTCCGGCATTTCAACTTTGAACGCAGGAAAAACTTCGTTAAGCAGCGATTCTTTCGAAATAGGAAACTCGCCTTTCATTAAAGGATTCCACTGTTCCAGCCCTTCTTCTTCCTGAACAAATGTTTTAATATCCATTTTGCCGTCGCGGATTTTAGTATTATTAACATCATTCGTTTTTGAAAGAATGTAAATTTCTTCCGATGTTCTCTCCCATACTTTTTCCGGTACGGGCATCGAGAGGCGTGAAAGCAAAAAATGTTCTTCCTCGAAATTTTGCCCGAAAGTTCTAAATTCAAATCTCGGTTTTGATTCTTTTCCGATTTCCAATTGTGCCATATTTTTTCCTATTTATTGTGATAAAAAATTTATTAGCTCAAAATATGTGCCATAAATTAAAAACTAAAATATTAATATATATTTACATTTCAATGTAATCCTATTAAAAAATTTTCAATATTGACGATTTTTTGACAGAATAGATTGACTATCGTCATTTTGTTGACGATATTTGGTTAGATAAATACGGAAGGAGATTAAACCGGACTTATTTTCGACGAAAATTTTTAGCAAAGTTTTTGATTTAAGAAATTTTTCAAATAAAATTAATAAATATGAAGAAAAGAAAAACAAAACATATTATTATTTTTTTAACCTTATTAATAGTTTTCTCATTATCCTATGTACTTCTTTATCAAACGACTATTAAATTAAATCATCCATACCCCACTAACCGAATAACAAAATTCGAAAAACCAAACAATTGCCAAGATTCTGTTTATATCGGAGTAATTTCCCGATTCACCCCGGAGAAAATATATAAGGGCTACCAACCGATAATGGATTATTTAACTAAACAAACCGGTTTATGTTTCGGCTTAAAATTAGGGAATACATACAGTGAGACAATTGAAATGCTTAAACAAGGAAAAGTTGAAGCAGCATTTGCCGGTACATTTATTTTTATCAAAGAAAATCATAAGGATTTAGTTGCTGTTCTAAAACCTTTAAATTCTAATTTAATGCCTTTTTTCCGTTCTGTTGTAATAACTAAAAATAGTTCTTCTATCGACTCGATTAGCGACTTACGGAATAAAAAAATTGCTTTTCCCTCGCCCGAGGCTTTTTCGAGCTTTTGGTTCAAAAATATTTTTCTAAAGCGGCATAAAATGTCCTTAAATGATTTTAAAAAGGTTACATATTTCGGTCATCATAATTCTGTGGTTCGTCAAGTTTTAATGGGCAATTACGATGCGGGTGTTGTAAAAGGAAGAGTAGCAAATGAATTTAAAGATAAAGGTATTAAAATAATCGCTTATTCATTTCCATTCCCGGGAGCTCCAATAATAATTTCGAAAAAATCTAATCCCAGAATCGTTAAATTAATAGTTGCCAGTCTTCTTAATTCAACTACGCAAATTAGAAAAGATTGGGATAAAGAATTTTTATTCGGCTTTGTTAAAGCAAATAACAAAGATTACGATATTTTAAAGAATATAATTAAAGAAAACAAATGAACCGGTCTGAAAAAACACAACTTACATTGAGAACAAAAATATTGTTATTTACTGGTTCCGTAATAATTATAATTATGTTTGTTGCTTCAGTAGCATTGTTAGTAGGTTTTCGTTCTTTAATTGTGGAAAATGCAATCCATAATGCCGAAAGTATCACTCGAGCCTTTAAAATTCCCGTATTAAATGATTTTCTGAAATATGAAGCGGAAGAATTTCCTTTACAAGAAAAATTAGGCTATTTGATAAATAATTATAAAACTTCAACCGGAAATATCAAATACATTGAAATCGCTGATAACTCCGGTAAAATTATTGCACACACCGATTGGACAAACATTAATTCTTTGGATTCGCTTAATCTTACTTTCAAACAAAATAATGAAATTTTGTGGGCAATTTACAGAAACAAATATGGAAAAGTTTTAGAAACATCCACTCCAATTGCAATAGCCGGAAAAAAATGGGCAATAATGAAAATCGGTTTCGACACCCAATCGATTTCGTTAGAATTACGGAATTACTTCTTCCTATTCCTCTTTTCTACAATCTTTACAATACTTGCTGCACTTTTAGTCCTATTTTTTATTAGCAGAAAGTTAACATCGGCTTTGGAAGACTTAGTTGAAATGCTCGATAATTTTGATTTTGAACTTGATACATCGAAGAAGAAGATGAAATCGACAAACGAAACAGCATTTATTTATGAAAAATTTGAAAATATGCAAAGGAGAATTCAAAAATCAAAAGAAGACTTAATTAATGCACAAAAACAAATTTATCAAGCACAAAAACTTGCAAGCATTGGAAAACTATCAGCCGGCATTGCTCACGAAATCAATAATCCGCTTAACGGTATTAAGAGTTGTCTTTATTCGATAAATAAAAATCCCGAAGACTTTGAACGCAACAAACAATATATCGATTTTATAAACGAAGGTTTAACAAACATCGAACTTATTGTAAATAAGCTTTTGGGATTTGCACGTCAGAAAAGTAACACAAACGAACCTGTTAATATTTGTGAAAACATCAGAAAAGTTATTTCGCTTATCGAATATAGAATAAAGGAAAAGCAAGTCTATGTTTCGATAGATTGTAAAAACATTCCTAATATTAAAGGTGATGCTCAACTTCTTCAGGAAGTCTTTTTGAATTTGATAATTAATTCTCTTGATGCCGTAGATACTAACGGAGAAATAAAAATTTCCTCACATCTTGAAAAGGATTATGTCGCTATCGAATTTTACGATAACGGAATTGGTATTGAGAAAAAAGATTTGGATAAAATTTTCGATCCGTTTTTCACAACGAAAGAACCTGGGAAAGGAACAGGTTTGGGACTTTCGGTATCGCTTGGAATAATTGAAAACATGAACGGAACTATTAAAGCAAAGAGTAAACAAGGTTTCGGAACAATCTTTACCGTTAAATTACCCATAAATCATAATTAATCACTATGAATGGACTTCTGGTTGAAGACGAAAGAATTACAAGAATTTCCCTTACCAATACATTAAAGGATGAAGGTTTTAACGTAGAATCCTGTGAAACAGGCAACGAGGCAATCCAAAAGTTAGCAACAAATGATTACGATATAGTTATAACCGATTTGAGACTTCCCGGGAAAAACGGATTGGAAATTCTTGAAACCGCAAAGAAAAATAATCCCAATACGAAAGTGATTTTAATGACGGCTTATGCAACCTTGGAGACGGCTGTAAAAGCGATAAAACTCGGTGCTTATGATTATTTAATAAAACCATTTTCCCCCGATAAGTTAATCGTTACTTTAAATCATATCCAAACGTTTCAAAATGTTGTTAGTGAAAATATCAAACTGAAAAAACGTCTCAATTTTTTTGAAAATAGGCAAATCATTACTGCAAATCCGCGGATGCTGAAACTTGTGGATACAATTAAAATAGTCGCACAGAATGATTTTACTGCTCTTATCGAAGGTGAAAGCGGAAGCGGAAAAGAATTAGTTGCCAGAAATTTACATTTTTACAGCCCTCGTGTAAAAAATAATTTCATCGCGGTTAATTGTTCATCTATTCCCGAGTCCCTTTTGGAAAGCGAGTTATTCGGTTTTGAAAAAGGTTCGTTTACAGGCGCAAACAAAACTCATCAAGGATATTTTGAGCGAGCAAACGGCGGCTCGATTTTTCTTGATGACATTGATGATTTCCCGCTTGTGTTGCAAACAAAGCTATTGCGAGTTTTACAGGAAAAAGAAATTGTTCGTATCGGCGGAAGCAAACCTATTAAAATTGATGTTCGAGTAATTGTTGCAACTAAAACAAATCTAATGAACTTAATTGAGCAAGGGAAATTCAGAAAGGATTTATATTATAGATTAAATATTATTCCTCTAAAAATTCCTCCTTTGCGGGAAAGAAAAGATGATATTCCGTTACTTGTAGAACATTTTTTCGAAAAATACGGAGTAAAAGAAAAATTATCTCTATTAACTCCACAGATTTTACAAAAACTAAAAAATTACAACTGGCCGGGGAATGTGCGTGAGCTTGAAAACTTTATAGAAAGATTAATAGCGATTTCAGATATACCGGGCTGGGAAGAAGAAATTTTAAGCGGATTAAAATCTCAAAATGAAATCAAAGGAACTGTAAATAAAGAAACTATGTTTAATAAAAATATAGAAGAAATTGCCGATTATCCCAAATACCATGAATTTATTCGCCGGAATGAATTGGAAATCATAAACTGGGCGTTGGAAAAATCGGGCGGAAATATTTCCAAAGCAGCTTCATTGTTGGACTTGCCCCGCACAACTTTCCGCAGTAAATTGGAAAAGCTGGGGCTTAATTGATAACCGGTGTTGTAAGAGGAGCAATGGCTTAGAATTTTAAAAATAGAAAAGGGCGCCGGAAGCGCCCCTTTCTGTAATGTTTATTGTTTGTTAAACAATTCCCTGATCCATCATGGAATTTGCAACCTTGAGGAATCCGCCGATGTTCGCGCCGTTAACATAGTTGCCGGGCGTTCCGTAAGTTTCGGCAGTAGTTTTACAAGTGTTATGAATTGCTTTCATAATGTTGTGCAATTTCTTGTCAACTTCTTCTCTTGTCCAATTGTAGCGGATACTGTTCTGCGACATTTCAAGTCCGGAAACAGCTACGCCGCCGGCATTTGCCGCTTTGCCCGGAGCGTAAAGAATTTTGTTATCCAAGAAAATATTAACGCCGTCAAGATTAGTCGGCATGTTAGCGCCTTCGGAAACAGCGAAAACTCCGTTGTTGAGTAAGTTCTGAGCATCTTTTCCGTTGATTTCATTTTGTGTTGCGCTCGGGAATGCGCAGTCGGCTTTGTGGTCCCAAAGCGGATTGTAATCTTTTTCGGGATCGACCGGAGTATAAACTGCGTTCGGATATTTTTCAACATATTCTTTAATTCTTCCGCGGCGGACATTCTTAAGGTCCATAACAAATGCTAATTTTTCTCTGTCGATTCCTTCTTCATCATAAATGTAACCGCTTGAATCGGAAAGTGTAACAACTTTTCCGCCGAGGTCTAATATTTTTTCAACCGTGTATTGCGCAACGTTTCCGCTTCCGGAAACCAAGCAAGTTTTGCCTTCGAGAGTTTCTCCTTTAGTGGCAAGCATTTCGGAAGCGAAGTAAACCGAGCCGTATCCTGTAGCTTCCGGACGAATTAACGAGCCGCCCCAGTTCAATCCTTTTCCGGTTAAAACGCCTGTAAATTCGTTGCGTAATTTTTTGTATTGTCCGAACATGAAACCGATTTCTCTACCGCCTACGCCGATATCACCGGCGGGAACGTCCGTATTCGGTCCGATGTGTCGGAAGAGTTCGCTCATAAAGCTTTGGCAGAAACGCATAACTTCGTTGTCGCTCTTTCCCTTAGGGTCAAAATCGGAACCGCCTTTGCCGCCGCCCATCGGGAGAGTTGTTAGGCTGTTTTTGAAGACTTGTTCAAAAGCCAAGAACTTAAGAATGCCGAGATTTACGGAAGGGTGAAAACGTAATCCGCCTTTGTACGGACCAATTGCGCTGTTCATCTCAATTCTGAAACCGCGATTGACCTGCACTTCGCCGTTATCGTTTACCCAAGGCACTCTGAACATAAAAACTCTTTCAGGTTCAACCATACGTTCTAAAATTTTGTTTGCCCTGTATTCGGGGTGTCTATCAAGCACTAATGAAAGAGATTCGACTACTTCTTCAACCGCTTGATGAAATTCCGGCTGTGCGGGATTTTTTGCTACGAGTTCGTCCATAAATGATTTAACATAATCAGACATAATAGTAACTCCAATGATTTGTTAGTGTTAAGTTGTTATTTAGTTTAACTGAATTGTAACGATTATTAACGAATAATAAATTCGGAATGAAAGAAAACTTAGAAATGCAGCTCCACGTTTTATTCAAACAGTAGTTTTTTTTCGGTAACCCTATTTCCATGTAAGATTTTATCAAAATTTTCGAAAATCTCATCTTTTAATTAATCAAAACTAATTTAGTATTTATTAAGATTCAAATGTTTTTATTCGGCTCAAAATTTTTCATTTGTTTATTAACTATAATTTATTTAATAAAAATTCATTAATTGAAGCTATTTTTAAATGACGATGCTCCTTGATTATATTGTTAAGTTTACTTAACTTTAAAATAAAAAATATTGGCAATGAGTACAATTTCAAAAGAGAACTATCTGAAAATAATTTACAATAGGGAATTAGAGACAGGCAAACCTATTTCAACCACGTTTCTTGCGAACAAACTTAACGTAACAAAATCCGCAATTACCGATATGGCGAGGAGACTTGCGGCTGAGGATTACATTAATTACGAACGCTACCACGGAATACGAATGCTGCCCAAAGGGGAAAGACTTGCCGTTGACATTATTAGAAAACACAGGTTGTGGGAATTATTTTTGTTAGAGGTTTTGCACTTGAGCTGGAGTGAAGTACACGATGAAGCGGAGCTGCTGGAACACACTACCTCAACCGGATTAATTAATAGAATAGATAAGTTTCTCGGTTACCCGAAGTTTGATCCTCACGGCGACCCTATCCCAAACAAAAAAGGGAAATTTCCTAAAACTTCTCGAAGAATGAATTTGCTCGAAGCAGCCGAAGGTAAAAAATATAAGGTGATAAGAGTAAATGATGTTTCAAAAGACGTTATTGATTATTTATCTCAAATCGGAATTAAGTTAAACAGCGAAGTGATAATTAAAAAAATACTTCCGCAGCATGAGGGAATTTTGTTGAAGAAGGGAAGGCGAGTGCATTCTCTCAGTAATAGCATAGCCGAAAGTATTTTTGTTACTCCTATCGATAAAGGAGGAGAAAAATGAATTATTTAATTTACCTATTTCTAATAATATTAATTGTTGTCGCCGTTATTTATCTGTTTCGTAATAAGAAGAATTCGGTAACAAACGAAAAAATAGAAATCGAAAACGCACTCAAACATATTTACAATAGCAACGAGGGGAAAATTCCCGCCACGTTTAACAGCCTGAAAGGACAAACGGAGCTTTCGGATAAAAAAGTTTTGTCTCTTATTGATAAGCTGCTTGCAAGAAACTTAATGGTGAGGAAACTGAATGAGTTTTTCCTTACGCAATCGGGGAAGAAATATGCTCTGAATATAATACGAAATCATCGGTTGTGGGAAAAGTATCTTGCGGAACAAACCGGACTTGGACATAATAGATGGCATGAAGAAGCCGAAATAAAGGAACACTTCATGACGGACGAGGAAAGGGAAAATCTCGAGAAGAAACTCGGTTATCCTTTAAGAGACCCGCACGGCGACCCGATTCCGGATGAAAACGGAAAGTATTTTGAGTTAGGCGGAATCCAGCTTTCGGAAATCACTTCTCTTGGAAAGTATAAAATTATTCACGTTGAAGATGAACCGAATAAAGTTTACGAGGAGATTCTGAGACTCGGCTTATTTCCCAATATGATAATTGAAGTGGAAGAGATCTCCGAAAATCGGTTTTTGCTTCTTACCGACGATGGACCGAAACGGATTTCCAAAACCGTTGCCGTTAATCTTACGGTTAAGGAAGTGGAAGAAGATATTCCGAAAGATGTTGTGAAATTAACCGATATTCCGATTGGCGGAAAATGCAGAGTAGTAAAGTTATCGGAAAAATTAATAGGACCGAACAGAAGAAGGTTGTTGGACTTAGGGGTAATTCCTTCCTCCGAGATTGAAGTAAAGTTTCAGAATATTTCAGGCAACCCGAGGGCTTACGAAATAAAAAATACTTTGATTGCATTAAGAGACGATGTAGCGGAATTGATTTATGTAAAGGAAATTAATGATGAACAATAATTGTAAGGATTGCGCTTTAAATAGTAACGGCTCACTAAAAAAATTAGGTGAAAATCTCAGTGATTACGATTTCCATATTGCGCTTGCGGGAAATCCCAACGTTGGAAAAAGTACTGTTTTTAATAATATGACCGGATTGCACCAACATACGGGAAACTGGCCGGGTAAAACGGTAGCAAGAGCTGAAGGCGCTTATGAATTTAAAGATAAGAAATTTAAAGTAATAGATCTTCCCGGAACGTACTCCCTTTTATCAACAAGTACAGACGAAGAGATTGCAAGAAATTTTATTTTGTTCGGTAAACCCGATGTTACGGTTGTAGTTGTCGATTCAACAAAGTTGGAAAGAAATTTAAACCTTGTTCTTCAAATACTTGAGATTACGCCCAAGGTGGTTGTTTGTCTTAACTTAATAGACGAAGCGAAGAGAAAGAAGATAAAGATAAACGAACGGCAGCTTTCTAAAGACCTCGGCGTGCCCGTTGTGCCGGCAGCGGCAAGGCAGCGTGAAGGGATGACTGCGCTTTTGGAATCTATATTGCAGGTCGCCTCCGGTGAATATATTTGTAAACCGAAAAAGGTTTCAAAGTTCGATAAAAAAGTAAGTTACGCGATAAATGATTTAACCCGAGAAATCATTAACCTTTATCCTTCGTTTTCCAATCCGCGGTGGATAGCGCTCCGTTTGCTCGAAGGAGATGAAAGAATAATTAACGCAGTTGAGAAAGCCGAATTAAATGAAGCGCTATCGGAAGATATTAATATAAAAGAGGAAGCTGATAACGCCGAAGATAAAGCTTTATTAGAGAAAGCAAAAAAATATCGTTGGGAGTTGGGAGATGAATTTCACGATAAGATTGTGGAGGATATATACGCCGAAGCCGGAAAAATTGCAGCCCGTTCGGTTACTTACGATAATGAAAAAGGAAGTAGGGACTGGGATGTTATTTTGGATAAAATTGTAATCAATAAATATTCGGGATTTCTCGTAATGTTTTTACTTCTTGCGGCTGTGCTTTGGTTAACTGTACTCGGAGCAAATTATCCTTCCGATTTATTATCCGAAATATTAATTAATAAATTGCTTCCGGTTTTACATCATGCTGCAAATGGAGTTCATCTTCCGGAGTGGTTAAGCGGAATTTTGATTGACGGCGGATACCTTGCAATGGCGTGGGTTATTAGCGTTATGCTTCCGCCGATGGCTATATTTTTCCCTCTTTTTACTTTGCTTGAAGATTTCGGCTATTTGCCGAGAGTTGCATTTAATATGGATAATCTTTTTCGGAAGGTTGGCGCACACGGAAAACAAGCGCTGACAATGACAATGGGTTTCGGCTGCAATGCTGCCGGAGTTGTTGCAGCGCGTATTATCGATAGTCCGCGCGAGAGACTAATAGCTATTATCACAAATAACTTTTCTCTTTGTAACGGCAGATGGCCTACGCAAATATTACTTGCAACAATTTTTATCGGTGCGCTTGCTCCGCCTGCGCTTGCGGGAGTTGTTTCTGCCGCGGCGGTAATCGGAATTGCGCTGCTCGGTGTGTTTCTAACGCTAATAGTTTCTTGGGGACTTTCCAAAACCTTACTCAAAGGTGAAGCTTCCGCTTTCAGTCTGGAGCTTCCGCCATATCGTCCGCCGAGAATTTTGCAGACACTTTACACTTCTTTAATCGATAGAACTCTAATCGTTCTTTGGAGAGCAATTATTTTTGCTTTCCCCGCCGGACTTGTAATCTGGCTGCTTGCCAATGTAAATATTGACGGAACTCCGATTGCAAAATTCGTTATTGATTTTATCGATCCCGCGGCGCTCTTTTTTGGGCTAAACGGAATTATTATTCTTGCTTATCTTATTGCCATCCCCGCAAACGAAATTGTTATTCCTACAATTTTAATGCTGACTGTTTTAATCCACGGAGTTGCGGGATATTCGCACGGGGTATTATTCGAGCTGAGTTCGGTTGCCGATACCGCCAAACTGCTGCAATTAGGGGGCTGGACGCTGCTGACGGCAATTAACGTTATGATTTTTAGTCTTGTGCACAATCCATGTTCCACTACTATCTACACAATTTATAAAGAGACGGGAAGCGCTAAATGGACTACGGTTGCTACGCTGCTTCCGGTTGCTCTCGGTTTACTCTTAACATTTATAATTTCGCAAGTATGGTATTTATTGGGGTAAACTAATCGGAATTTATCTATTTTAGTTTTTCAAAATTATGAGATATAAGTGAGCAGAATCAATTCATATTTCGATAAAGTTTACGGCAACAGAGAATTCGGAAAGCAAAAATATTGGCTGCATATTTTGCTTTTCTTGCTGACGTTGATAACAACAATCTTTGCGGGAACCGAATGGGCAAGCGGGAAAATGCCTCCGTATCAGATTTCGGAACTGATTGATAAAGGCTTGCCCTATTCTCTTACGGTTTTGTTTATACTCGGCGTGCACGAGTTCGGGCATTACTTTGCTTCAAAATATCATGGCGTTGATGCGACGCTTCCGTTTTTTATACCATTCCCTCCAATCGCGGGATTTCTGAATTTCGGAACAATGGGCGCAGTAATAAAAACGAGGTCGGGAATTGATAACAATGTTAAGATGTTTGATATTGGCGTAGCCGGACCAATTGCAGGATTTATAGCGAGCGTTTTGGTTTTGATTTACGGATTTACACATCTCCCCGACGTTAGCTATCTGCTGAATATTCACCCCGATTATTTTTCTCCGAATTACGGAAGCGGAAACGTGGAGATTAGTTTCGGGAACACACTCCTTTATTCATTTCTGCAATCTCTATTTACTACTTCCAAAGACTTCGTTCCCCCGATGTCCGAAATGTATCATTATCCGTTTCTGATTTCCGGTTGGTTCGGGCTGCTTGTTACGTCAATGAATTTAATGCCGGTCGGACAGCTTGACGGCGGGCATGTTATTTACTCGATGTTCGGACACAAAACTCAAGTTTTCGTTGCAAATATTTTTATGATTTTACTGCTTGCTTCAGGTATCCTCGGATTTGTAGATTCGGCTTTTAACTTGAGTTTCCACGTCGGTTGGTCAGGTTGGATTTTTTGGGCGGCATTGCTCTACTTTTTTATTAAAATCGAGCATCCTCCGGTCCCTTTTTTTTATAAATTGGATCTCAAGCGGCAAATTGCCGGCTATTTTGCAATATTTATTTTTATCGTAAGTTTTATTCCCGTTCCTTTTCAGATAGCGATGTAAGTTTGCTTAACTGAAAGTATTAATTCTTCATTAACTTCAAACCATGAAGCCCTTCCCGCTGAAAGCCGCATTTAAAATTTTATACGTGAAGTAAAAAAAAATTAAAATGTATAGTTTATATATGAAAGGTAAGCAGAGGAAAATGAGACAATAAAAAAGAATTTTCTCAATTCTCTTTTTTTTATCTTTGGGAAAATAATTATGGAGACTTACTGTGTTAGTGAAAAGAATAAAAATACTTGCATATTTGATGTTGCTGCTCCTTTTTGCTTGTTCGGGTAATAAGCAAAGACTTCTCGGCGGATTTGAGAAATTACAATGGGGAAGCGACATTCCCACGGTTAAACAATATCTTGAAAAAGATATAAATGCCGAATATGATTATTATGAAATGGAATCTGCAACAGGGAAATTAAAACTTAGATTTAAAGGCTCGGAATTTCAATCTCTTCCCGTTTCAAATTGGATTTTTGAAATATTTAAAGGCGGGTTAACCGGATACGAAATAACTGTTTCCGATTCATTAAATATCCCAAAGGATTTTCAAAAGTTAATTGACTACTATAAAGAAAAATTAGGCAAGCCTACTTCTTTAACCGATACAAAAGGATTCTGGAAAGTGCGCTCCGATGAGAAAAATTATTCCGAAAAGATTTCAGTAAGAAAATTCAATGACGGACTTATTATTAAAGTTGAAAAAGTTAACGGATAAAATATGTTAGAAATTCAGAAGAAACTAACCAATGCTTTTTTTGCAATTCTTTCTCTTCCCGCTACAGCCATGGGGTTTGCGCTTTCGGTTCAAATATCTTCACTAAGCTGGATACTGATTACAAAGTACAATCTCGATTTACATCAAATGGGATTTGTTTGGGCGGCGGGACCGATTGCCGGTTTGATTGCTCAGCCGATAGTCGGATTGTTAAGCGATAAGGTTTGGTTTTGGGGCGGAAGGAGAAGGCCGTTTATTATTATCGGCGGCGTTCTTGCATCGCTAATGCTGCTTGCACTCCCTAATATCGATGTGATAGATTCCGCGCTCGGCATCGGCAGCTTAATGGGCGTTGCAATGGTTATAGCGCTTACGCTCGATTTATCGATTAACGTTAGTTTTAATCCTACCCGCTCATTGATTGCGGATGTTACGCCGGAAGGGGACGACAGAACGAAAGGTTATACTTGGATGCAGACTATTTCCGGAACGTTCGGCGTGCTTGCTTATGCCATCGGAGCTGTTTGGGGGAATTACTTCTTAATTTACTTTGGTTCTGCGCTTGTTCTGCTGCTGACAATTATCCCCTCTTTTTTGATTGAAGAAAAAAAGGATATTTCCCGTGAAGCTGATGAAAGCGCGGCAACGGAGGAAGAAAACTCGGCGTATAAAACGGATTGGACCGAATACCTGAAAGTAAATTTGGCAAATGCGTTTTCGTGGCTCGGCGTTCAAACAATGTTTGTTTTTATAATTGCATTTATTTCTCAAAAGATTAATCCCGCTCCCGAAGGACTTTCCAAGGAAATGCTTGCGGAGCTGAACAATAAAACGGGGCAGATAATTTCAATATCTTTCCTTCTGCTAAATGCAGTAGGAGCGCTGCTTCCCAAGTTTGTACTTTATCCGATTGCGGAAAAAATCGGGAGAATTAAAACTCAAGCCGGAAGTCTTTTAATTATGTCGATTGCTTACTTCGGTATTGCTTTTATAGCGCGAACCTCAACCGAATTGTATGCTTTTATGATTCTCGCGGGAGTCGGCTGGGCTGCAATTGTTTCCCTGCCGTTTGCAATTATGTCCGAAACGGTTAACAAAGCTCGGATGGGTTTATATATGGGGCTGTTTAACCTTTCGATAGTTATTCCGCAGTTAATTGTAAGCTGGTATTTCGGTAAGATAATTCAAGATGCCGCCGACAAGGAAATAGTTTTTCTCATTAGCGGAGCTTCATTGCTGGTATCTGGAATTTTGTGGCTGATTGTTAAGGAAAGAAAAACGGAGATTACATAAAATGAATTTGAATTTGTTCAAAGCGGCGATAATATTTTTTATCATTGCAAATGTTACGGCGGCGCAAAATGACGGAGGGAATTTTAATGTTAAGTCATTCACAATTCACGATGAGATTAAAACAACCGATCCGCTTGATGAACAACTCGGACGTGTAAATAATTTTGAAATTTTTCTTAACAAAAACGATGTTGTGGCAATTAGGTTCCATACTGATAATTTTTTGCCTCTGATTTTGTTCATTTCCCCTTCGGGAGATAAAGCCGCGTTTAACAGTAAAGACGGAAAGAATATTGATTTTACTAAGGAGGTTAACGAAGCCGGAAATTGGGAGCTTTACATCATCGGGGGAAATGATGCTTCGGGAACGTATGAATGTAAAATAAGTTTTGCCGATTCCGCCGCTGTAAATCCCCCTAAGGTATTTAACGATTGTAATTTTATCCGATTTGTTTCCGAGCATTCGGCTGCGGATTTCCTTTTTATTAAAAAGCTGATAGATAGTAATTTTTCTTCTGTTTCGGGAAAAAGTTTTAAGGTAAAAAAATCTTATTTGGATTCGGAAGAAAAACTTCATCTTATTTTGGAAGCGGAGAATCCTAAAGATTTTTTTGATAAAATTGCTTCCGATTCTGAAAATTGTTTTGAGAATTGGAGGATAAAAAAGGGGAAAAGAAGAGAGAGCGCCGGCGGTTTTGAAACGGTTTTGAGCATGGTGGAAAGGGATAATAAAGAGCCCGGATCTGTGAAAATTATTTTGAAAGAGAATGTTGAAAATAAGCGGACGGAAGTTGAAATGATTTTCGGAAGAATTCGGAATTAGTTTTACGACAGCCGAAAGAAGATTAGCTTAAAGAGGATATTTATTTGAAATTTTGAATGGTTGATAGAAGAAGTTATCGGTTGAATTTTTCATGGAACTCCTTTGAATACTCTTTTCAAGAATAGATTAAAATACTTAAATTTATATTCTACATTCGGAAAAATGATAAAAACATTTTGATGAAAATTTTAACGAAAATTATTAGGTTCTATTTGGGAATTGAAATTGGGTAATTGGGAAAAGGAATATATAGTTCAAACATTTGTTAACTCTGCACACGAGTTGCGGCTTACTTCTCACCGAATAGTAATTATTAACTTAATGAAAGATTTTCTCTACAAGTGCGGAGATATTGATTTTGCCGTTTCCGAACTAAAAAAAATTACCGAATTTTCAAAGTTTGCAATTCGCTTGGGACGAATTAATCTGTTTACAAAAAACAGACCCGATTTTTTATCCATCTCGTCGATTATTAAAAACGAATCTCAATCAATGATTCCAATTGTCCAACAGATGATTGATTCACTTTCGATTGAGTTTGCTGAAAAAAAACTATCGGAAATAAAAAAGAAGAAGATGAATAACGAGGAGACTATTGAAAAAATTGACGAGAGTGAAGTCGGAGATGAAAAAGATGAATTGAAAAAGGGAATCCTTTCATTTATTCGTAAAGCCGATGAACTTTTGACCGACCTCGAAGAAAGCGGAATTTCGACGGAACAGGAAGAAGAGATTCTCTATGAATTAAATTTTTTAAGAAAACGATTGTTGATCCTCGATAACGATTTGGTGGAGAATATGTTTTCGGTTTTCGATGCTTTGTTTAAAGAAATGAGAAACTCTGAAAATCGTGATGAAACTATTGAGGCTTTACGCGCCAGTATGATTGTTGTTGCCGCAACGATAAGAGAAAAGGATGTTGACCTTACGCCTTTTATCGAAAGGGCAATGGCTTATTTTGAAATCAAAAAGGAAGACTAATGAAAATTTATGCTGTTATTATGGCGGGCGGAGTCGGTTCAAGATTTTGGCCGAGGAGCCGCGCAGCTACACCGAAACAACTTTTAAATATTTTCGGCGAAGAATCTATGATTCAGAATACAGTTAAACGTCTGAACGGATTAGTAGATGAAAAAAATATTTTCGTTATTACAAACAAAATTCAGCGGGAAAAAATTATCGAGCAGCTTCCCGGCGTTCCAGCCGAAAATATTATAGCCGAACCGTTTGGGAAAAACACCGCTCCTTGTGTTGCATTAAGCGCTGTTATAATTAACAAAATTAATCCCGACGGTGTTATCTTAACTTTGCCGGCTGACCATCTTATTTTAGACGAAGATTTATTTAAAAAGACTTTGTCGCAAGCTGCCGATTTTGCTTACCGCAACGATTCACTTGTTACAATCGGAATAACTCCGACTCGTCCGGAAACGGGTTACGGATATATCCAAATGAGCGAAGAGAAAGCGGAAGAGGGAATTCATAAGGTTGAAACGTTTGCCGAAAAGCCCAACTATGCTACTGCAAAGCGTTTCGTGAAATCGGGCGATTTCTTCTGGAACTCGGGAATGTTTATTTGGCGGAGTGATGCGATACTCAATGAGTTGGAAAGATATATGCCCGATCTTTACAATCCGATTCTTGAAGTACGCGAAGCATACGGCACGGAAAAGTTTGATGAAGTCCTGACTAATATTTACGGACAGCTCAAGAGCATCTCTATCGATTACGGAGTTATGGAAAAATCGAATAAGGTTTACCTGATTAAAGGAGATTTTAATTGGAACGATGTCGGGAGTTGGGAGGCGGTTTATCAGCTATCCGAACAAGATGAAAACGGCAATGTGAAAATCGGAGACGTTTATACGGAAAATACGCTCGGTTCATATATCAAAAATGATAAAAAATTTACGGCGGTAATCGGCGTTGAAAATATCGTTGTAATTGAAACGGACGACGCACTTTTGATTGTTAATAGAAATGAAGCTCAAAGTGTAAAGAATGTTGTTGACTATTTGAAAATGAAAAACAGAAAAGAATTAATCTGATGAAGAAGAGAAATCTTATTACCGAGAACGATGTTGTCGCTCTGGCTGGGGAAGGGAAAAATATACTTTATGTTGATAAGACAACTTTGATTACTCCAGCCGCTCGTGATAAAATCAACGATTTGAAAATTCAGGTCGTTGAGTCCGGAGTAAATCCCGACGGAGAACGGCGGCATAAAGATGTTTCCGAAACAAGAGCGCTTCCACTAAATGCTCATGAATCAAAAAAAATAGCGCTCGGTTCGGATCACACCGGTTTTCAAGTTAAAGAAGAATTAAAAGATTTTCTGAAAGGCTTGGGATATTCATATATTGATGTCGGCACCAATTCAACCGATTCTTGCGATTACCCCGATTTCGCATTCGAAGCGTCGAAGAAAGTTGCGCTCGGTGAAGCGGGCGCTGCAATTATATTTGACGCAACCGGAATTCCTTCCGCAATTACGGCGAATAAAATTCCCGGAATAAGAGCCGCTACTTGTTACAACGAGTTTTCGGCGCAAAGCTCCCGCGAACACAATAACGCTAACGTTCTTGTCCTCGGCGCTAAAAGTCTCGGCATCGAAACAATCAAATCGATAATAAAAATATGGCTTGGAACCGGCTTCCTTGGAGATAGACATCAAAGAAGATTAAATAAAATCACCGAAATTGAAAAAATGTTTTTGAATAGGAACGGCAGATGAGCATTTACATCGACGATTGTGAAGTAATTGAAAATTCACAAGTTGCCGAAAATATTTTTTTCATGAAGACCGCTGCGCCTAATATTGCGCGTGAAGTTTACCCGGGACAATTTTGCAATCTTCTTGTCGGGAATTACGGAACGCCTTTACTCAGACGTCCCTTCTCGGTAGCGTTCAGAAGCAAAAACGTAATCGGGTTTCTTTACGATATTGTGGGAAAAGGGACGGATATTTTAAGTAAGGTAAAAGTCGGAGAGAATATTTCCGTGGAAGGACCTCTCGGCAACGGCTTTTCGATTGATAACTCGCTCGAGGTTGCGATACTCTTAGGGGGAGGAATAGGAATTGCGCCGCTCCCGTTTTTGCGGGAGAGCTTACATAAACAGGGAATAAACACGCTCACGTTTTGGGGATCCAAGACTTCGGGGAAATTAAATCTTTCACTTTTTGAAGATATTTATTTTGCTACCGACGACGGAACTGAAGGATTCCAAGGGAATGTTGTGCAGAGTGTAAATAATTTATGGAGCGGAATAGCTCATTCAAATATCAAAGCGTACGCATGCGGTCCTACTCCGATGCTTATTTCCGCACAGGAATTTTTTGAAGGGAAAAATGTTCCGCTCGAAATTTCCGTAGAAAGCAGAATGGCATGCGGAATCGGAATCTGTCAAGGCTGCCCGATAAAATCCGCAAATTCCGATGAATATAAACTTGTCTGTAAAGATGGTCCGGTGTTTAATTCCAAAGAGGTAATTCTGTGAACTCCGTAGATTTAAGTGTTAATATCGGCTCGCTGCAACTCAAAAATCCCGTAATGCTTGCTTCCGGCACGGTTGGTTACGGCGATGAGATTTCCCGAATAGTTGATTTGTCAAACGTCGGTGCAATTGTTACAAAATCGATTTCCTTGCAACCGAGAATCGGCAATCCGCCTGAAAGAATATGGGAAACGGCTTCCGGAATGTTAAACGCTATCGGGCTTGCAAACATTGGACTTCGGCGATTTATTGACGAAAAAATTCCTTTTCTCGAAAGTTTGCATTCAACCGTAATTTGTAATATCGCCGCTTCTTCGTATGATGAATACGCCGAGTGCGTAAAAGCATTGAAAGACTTTGAAACGATTAAAGCCTTTGAAATCAATGTTTCGTGTCCTAATGTTAAGGAAGGCGGATTGATTTTCGGCAACGACTTAAATGCCGTAAGAGAAATAACAAAGCTGCTCCGACCGATTACGAACAAACCGCTTATAATTAAATTATCTCCCAACACGTCCGACATCAAGGACTTTGCCCAAGCCGCCAAAGAGGAAGGAGCAGACGCCGTTTCGGCTATCAACACTCTTGTCGGGACTGCATTTAATATTTACACAAGAAAACCGAGAATTAAAAATATAACAGGCGGACTTTCGGGACCGGCAATAAAACCTATTGCTCTTGCAAAAGTTTTGGAAATTAGCCGCAATGTTGATATTCCGATTATCGGTATCGGGGGAATTTCAAGCTGGGAAGATGCCGCAGAGTTTATGATTGCCGGCGCAACCGCCGTGCAAATCGGGACGGCTAATTTTGTGAACCCCAAGATTTCCGAGGAAGTTGTAACCGGACTTGGTAATTACTGTACGGAAATGAAAATCTCACATATTAAAGATTTGGTTGCCTCTTACAGCTTATGATGAACTACAAAGAAAGTCTCTCAAAAATTTATTCCCTTAGGCAGATGGGGATGAAACTCGGTTTGGATAATATCCGTAATTTTCTTCAACATATCGGCAACCCTCAACTTGAATTAAAAACCATTCACGTGGCAGGTTCAAACGGCAAGGGAAGTACAGCATCCTTTATTGCAAGCGTTTTGCGTGAGGCGGGATTCAACGTCGGACTTTTCACTTCGCCTCATTTTGTCGATTATTCCGAGAGAATCAGAATTAACGGCGAGACGGTTAAGCCGGAGTTCATTACCGAGTTCATTAATCAATATGAAAAAGCTATTGATGATTTTCAAATCACTTTTTTTGAAATCTCCGCGGCAATCGCATTTACTTATTTTAAAGAAGAAAATGTTGATTTTGCCGTAATTGAAACCGGACTCGGCGGGCGGCTTGATGCAACCAACACGATTAATCCGATTGCGGAAGCAATTACTACAATAAGCTTGGAACACACAAAAATACTCGGAAATTCCATATCTCTAATTGCGCGGGAAAAAGGAGGAATAATCAAAGAGAATTCAAAAGTTTTTCTTGGGCTGCTCCCGCAAGAAGCGGAATCCGAGATTATTAAAATTTGCGAAGAGAAGAGAGCCGATTATTTTTTGCTTAAAGATAATATCGTTCCGGGCATCGACTTTGTTA
>CAYLYR010000002.1:4996-30022 GCA_964387835.1 uncultured Melioribacter sp. | reverse complement strand
AACGGATAAAGAGAATCATCAACCGGTTCACCGGTTTCTCGCTTTCGTAGATTACGCAAATTTTCACTACACGGTAAACCGATGAATCGGTTACGACACATTTTTTATGCATCCGCCCAATGGATAAATCCATTGGTTAACGGGAGTGGCTCACCGATGTAAATCCATCAAAATATTATTTAGCACGTAAAAAATTTTTAATATTTAACCGGCAGAGTAATCTCCAAAACCGAAGAAGTTTTTTCTCCGTTTTCAATTGCAGGCTTAAATTCAGTATATAGGACAGCTACTTCGGCAGCATCATTAGCTCCGTAAGGCAAACCTTTTATTACCTTTGTGTCGGTAACATATCCATACTTATCAATAACGGCATTAATAACAACAACGCCTTTTATCCCCTTTTCAATTACGCGTTTGGGGATCTTAAAATGTTTGATTAAAGATGATATTCCCCCTACCGGAGTTGCGCAGGATGCGCTAAGGCAAACGATTTTCGGCGCGGCGGGAATCTCACGAGTTTTCTTTTCAATGTCTCCCGAATTCTCTCTGCTTATATTTTCGGCAATGGTTTTCTTTTCGGATTTATTTACTACAACTTCCTTACTTGTTACAACGTTATTTTTCGGAGCTTCGGTTTTAACTATTTTCTTTTCGGCGATTTCTCTCCTATGCTTTTTTTCCTTGATCGGAATAATTTTTTTATTTTCATTTATCTCTTGTGAAACGAATTCGCTGAAATCCTTTGTGGGCTTTTTATTTGCAGCAATATGTTTTTTAGCGCCGAGAGAAAAGTTGACTTTTATTGTTGCCAATGCCTCAACCGTTTTGCCTCTTTTATCTCTACCGGGGAAGAAACGAGTCTCCTTCACAGCTTTCTCGGCAGCTTCATCACAACCAAGTCCCAATTTTTTTAGAACTTTAGTAGTAACAACTTTTCCTGCAGTATCAATTTTAGCGATTAATAAAACATCTCCTTCCAATCCGTAAAGCTTTGCATGCCGAGGATAAACAATCTTCCTTTCAATTGCAGCCATTCCTCCAATAGGGACGGGGCACTCGGCGACATTACAAATTATTTCATCACTTTTCTTATTTATTATTTTCTGATTACTCCCGACAAAAGCATCTGCAGGAGCAATGTAGGTTGAGTCGTAATCAAGTTTTATTATTTTAAGAAGCTTACCGTTTTTGAATGAACGAACTTGAGCCAAAGCGCCGTTACCGTAATAAAGTTTATCAACGCCATTCCTGATGCCGTTCTCAACGTAAACCTCTTCCCGGAGTAATCCGCTTTCATAAAAGGTTCTTATCCAACCATTCAAAACGCCGGACGAATAATTTTTCTCTTCGGCGAGATTGCCGTTTTCATAGTAAGTATAAAAAGCTCCATCCTTAACATCATCTACATACGATTCCTCAGTATGAACTTTTCCGTTTGGGAAATAAGATTTTACGATTCCGTTTTGGGCAAAAAGCAACCCGACAAGTAGAAAGTACGCAACGAAAAATTTATTCATTTTTAAATCTCCCAAACTTAAAATATTCTTCGGCGGTATTAATTTTATCCACAGAGCCTAAATCAAACCAGTAGGGACTTTCATCAACAAACCCGATCACTTTTACCTTTTTAGTGTAATCCAAGAAAAAATCTACAATCGAAAATTTTTGTGCATCCGGAAAATTAAGGATTGAATTCTTAGAAAGTAAATAAACACCGTTGAAACCGTATTCAGTAGCAGAAACGGTCTCCTTGCTAACAATTTTTTCACCGGTGGACTTATTTTTCCACCCTGTCAATTCCATGTTGTTGTCAAAACAAAAAACTCTTGTGTCATTCTTTTCTCTTACAGCCAAAGTAACCGCAGCCTTTTTCTCAAGATGAAAATTAACAAATTTTTTGTAATCAATAGATGAAATAATATCCGTATTATGAACTAAAACCAACTCGGAATCTGAGAAATACCGGGAGGCGTTCTTAATTCCGCCGCCGGTAAGAAGGTGCTCTTTTTTTTCATCGGAGATGATTATTTCAACTCCGAAGTTTGTTTCAGTTAAGTAAGAAATTAATTTTTCCCTTTGATGATGAACATTTACCACTATTTTTTCAATGCCGAAATTTTTCATTTTCATAATCACGTAATCGATCATCGGCTTTCCCATAAAGGGAACTAACGCTTTAGGAGAAGTTTCGGTTAAAGGAAGCAAACGTGTTCCGAATCCGGCGGCAAGTATCATTCCGATAATTTTCAAACTAAATCCTCAAACTGTTTAACGTTTAATCTTTCTATTGCCGAACTCAATTCTTTGTACGGCATATCATTTAACTTCTCATTAAGCAGTCGCCGAACGTTCATTATCGCGAACGGAATCGATTCGATAAAATGAGGCTTTCGCTGTACTACTCCGCGGAAACCAAATGCTCCGAGAGCTTGAAGCATTCTAACGAGAACAAAATAATAATAGTATTCAAAAAACTTTTCCGCTTGTTCAACATCAATTGATTTTAACTTTTCCACATAATAGTTAACCATCTCGTTTTTTATTTCATCGGGCATGTCGGCTTTTGCATCGTACAGCAAAGAAGCGACATCATAATGAAGCGCGCCTTTCCTACCGCCTTGAAAGTCAATAAAATAAGGCTTTTCATCAAGTATCATAACATTCCGCGTTTGAAAATCACGATAAAGAAAAAAGTTCCTCTCGGCTTTCAGCAGAAATTCCGTAAAAGAATTAAAGTCATCTTCAAGACGCTGCTCATGAAAATCAATTTCAGCCAATTTTAAGAAGTAATACTTAAAGTAGTTCAAGTCCCACATAATTGATTGCCGATCGAAGTCGCTGCGAGGATAAGCCAATGGCAAATCCAATCCATCCAATCCGTTGAATTGAAATTTTATGAGTTCATCTAAAGTACGAAAATATTTTTCTTTTACTTTGCCGCTCCAGCCTTCGCGTTTCAAGTAGTCGTAAAGTCTGTCGTCTCCCAAGTCGGATTGAACATAGAACCGATAGTCCTCCGAGACGTAATAAATTTGAGGAACATTTAAGTTTTTACCGAAAAAATTATTCGTAAATGAGATGAACGTTCTGTTCTCTTCAACATTTGAGCCGTATGTTACTATAAACGATTTTCCTTTTAGAATTGCTCTGTAATATCTTCTCGGGGAAGCCGAAGGGGGAAGGAGATAAATTGATTCGACTTTTTCTCCGCTCCATTTTTCTATAATTGCTTTTGCGTTGTTTATCATATTTTCCGGATATTTTTTTGTTCAACAAACTTAATAAATTATTATAATTCCTTTCTTTAAAAATGGAAATATCGAATTGAAAAAAAATATTTTTATTATCCTTTTAATTTCTGCGGTTACGATTTCCGCCCAATGGCAAATCAGCGCTAAGAGATTAAAAACCGATTTTGTACTTTCGGCACAGCAAGCTGCATTTGACGCTCAAATAAAATCGGAAATCTCCGCACTTGCACAACGTACTAAGTATGTTAATATCAAAAAAAGAGTCGAAGCCGCTCTCTACAAAGCTGCGCTCTATTTTATTAAAACTCCGGAATTAGAAAAAATAATCGTTAATATTTTAAGGGGAAACCCCGAACAAAACAAATCTCTTGCAATTCGAACAATTATTACTGCCAAAACTCTTTACCCGAATAAGTTCGAGGAAGAAATTGAATCTCTATTCAATAATACTCGAGACGCCGAATTAGCAGTCTATTCGCTTTACTACTTGAGAGAAAATAATTTTCCCGACTCACTTCTGTTGGGAAAGTTAAAATCAAAATTCCCCGAGAGTAAAAATTTATTAGTAAAATTAGCGATGGAGAATCTCTCCGAGAAATTTATCCCCTTAACGTCAGGTGAATTATCAGAGTTGTTCGGTAAATCATTTTTAAAAAACAAGCTCGTGATTTTTACTTTTCTTCGTCATGATAGAAGTGTCCCCGGAATTACTTTTATTAGAAAGCCGAACGGGGAATTTTTATCCGATAGCGACTCAACCCTTTCTGCAATACCGCAGTTAGGTTATTCGGTTACAAATCTCCCCTATTTTCTTGAGGACGGAAATACTCCTCAAGGACTGTTTTCATTCCAAGGATTTTATCAATCTAAAAAGAAAACAATCGGACCTACTCCTGCGCTGATTACACGGCTCCCTTTTGAAATAACGCCTGAAAAATTTTCCTTCATTAAATTACATGACAAATTGTGGAGTTTAGACGCTTACAAGAAACTGCTCTCCCAAAAAACGAGAGAAGACAAAAGATTTGCACAAACATTTTTTGCCGGAAAATTAGGACGTAGCAAATTAGTTGTACACGGCTCAACAGACAATCCGAAATATTATAATCACGAATCTTACTATCCTTTAACGCCTACAACAGGCTGCCTTTCAAGCGTTGAGCTTTGGGATGACACTACCGGAAAGAACGTTAGAAGCGACCAGCTTAAATTAGTGAACATGATTTTAAGAAGCGGACGAAGAAAAGGTTTCTTGTTAGTCGCTGAAATTGATGACAAACATAGTCCGATTACTAAAAATGAAATTTCAAATCTTATAAGAAAATTCTCAAATTAGACAAGCAAAAGATTTTAATCGACAAAATTTAAATCTTGAAATATTTCTTTTCTTACTATAATTTCATTTAAGATAATTAAAAACAAATAACAGGAAATAAGACTATGCGAACAATAGTTTCAATGCCCGGTGACGGAATCGGGAAAGTAGTACTGCCGGAGGCAATCCGATTAATGGAAGCAGCCGGCTTTAACGCTAATTATGTTCACGGAGATATTGGCTGGGAATACTGGAAAACTGAAGGGAATGCACTCCCGCAACGAACAATAGATTTACTTTCCGAGCATAAAATAGGTTTGTTCGGCGCAATTACGTCAAAGCCAAAAGACGCCGCGGCGGAGGAATTAGCGCCCGAACTAAGGGATAAAGGTTACGTTTATTCAAGTCCGATTGTAGGCTTACGCCAGCATTTTAATCTTGACATATCGATTCGCCCCTGCAAAGCGTTTGAAGGAAACCCGCTCAATTTTATCAGAAGAAAAGGAACTGACGACTTTGAAGAACCTCCCGTTGATGCGGTGATTTTTCGACAGAATACCGAAGGACTTTACGCCGGCGTGGAATGGACGAATCCTCCTCAAAATGTTTATGACGCTTTTACCTCGCACCCTAAATTTAAAAACTTTCTGAATGTACCTAAAGAGGATTTGGCAATTTCGTCCCGAATAGTAACGCGCAAAGCGGCACAGCGAATTGCGGAAAGAGCTTTCGATTATGCAAACCGTTACGGCTACAAATCGGTAACCATTTGTGAAAAGCCGAATGTTCTTCGCGAAACTTCCGGAATGATGGTTTTGGAGGCGCGTAAGATAGCGGAAAAATATCCGGACATTCCTCTTTACGAAACAAACATAGATGCGCAAATGATGTGGCTTACAAAAAATCCCGAAGACTACGGTGTAATAATTGCCGAAAACATGTTCGGAGATATTATCAGCGATGGTTTCGCCGGGTTAGTAGGCGGCTTGGGATTTGCTTGCAGTGCAAACATCGGAGACGATGTGGCGGTATTTGAACCCACTCACGGTTCTGCCCCGAAATATGAAAATTTGAATCCGAGTATCGTCAACCCGATTGCAATGTTCCTAAGCGCCTGCATGATGCTTGACCACATCGGAGAAACCGAAACAGCTTCAAAAATTAGGCAAGCCGTTGCAGCCGTTATTAAAAAAGGAGAAGTCCGCACATACGATATGCTTAAACTTCGCGGCGGTCCTGAAGCAATTGCAAAGGGAGCGGCTTCGACAGAGCAAATGACAGATGCGGTTATTGACGCGCTTAATAATTAATAACCGAAACATGATAATGAAAAATTGACCTAAATAACTTTGTGAGCAGTAATTTTAATAATATAATCTTACTGCTCATTTTTGATTTTGGAGAAATGATGAAAGATAAAGTTTTACGGATTTGGCCTGAAATTGAGATGATTAATGACAGCGCTTTAAAAGAAAAAGTGATTGACGCTTGGGCTTTTGCAATTGAAAACAGCGTTCTTACGCCTGAAGATTTGGAGACAATTCCATTTTCTCTTCTAATTGATAATAATAATATAACGTTCATGAATCATAAACGAACGGCAGTTCAGTTAGCGATTGAAATGGGAAAAGTAATGGAGAAAAACTTTGCTCCCGATGTAAAAATCAATTGGGATTATCTCATCGCCGGCGCAATTTTAATTGACGTAGGCAAACTTTTGGAATATGAAATAGTTGACGGAAAGCTGACAACAAGCCGTGACGGAAAACTTCTTCGTCATCCTTTCAGCGGAGTAGCAATTGCCGCAAGATTCGGTTTGCCCGCCGATGTGCAGCATATAATAGCAACGCACTCGAAGGAAGGAGATTTGGGGAAAAGGACTTTAGAGTCGATTATCGTTCATCATGCTGATTTTGTCAGCTTTGAGCCGTTCCAAAATTCAAAAAGGATTTAATTTTTTATAACCGAATATTTAGAGAAAAGAGATGGCACAAAATTTTATCGAGAAAATAGTTCAAAAATATGCAGTCGATATTAATAAAAATGAAGAAGTTCACAGCGGAGAAATAATATCCGTGCGCCCGGCTTATGTTATGACTCATGACAACACCGGAGCCGTAATCCCGAAATTCAAGAGTATCGGCGCAACAAAATTTTTCAATCCGCGGCAGGTGGTACACACACTTGACCACAACATACAGGACAAAAGCCCTAAAAATTTGGAGAAGTACAGAAAGATTGAAGAATTCTCCAACTCAATGGGCGCTGATTTTTATCCGGCGGGAAGAGGAATCGGACATCAAATAATGTGTGAAGAAGGATACGTTCTTCCGGGGACAATGGTGGTGGCTTCCGACAGTCACTCAAATATGTACGGCGGACTCGGAGCGCTCGGAACGCCGGTTGTACGAACAGACGCCGCCGCAATTTGGGCTACCGGACAAACTTGGTGGCAAATTCCCCCTATTGCTAAGGTTGTGCTTAACGGTGAACTTCGGGATGGGGTTTCCGGTAAGGATGTTATAATTGCGCTTGCCGGATTATTTAATAATGACGAGGTTCTGAATCATGCGATTGAGTTTTGCGGCGACGGAATTGGGAATTTATCGGTTGAACAAAGATTGACAATTGCTAATATGACAACCGAATGGGGCGCATTGGCGGGAGTTTTCCCTGTTGATGAAATTACAATTAATTGGCTGAAACAACGCGCCGAATATACGCTTCAGCGCGGACTTGACGGTGTAAACTCCGATGTGGACTCGGTAAACGGTGAGAACCCGCGCCTTAACAAAAAAACTATTGCCGAAATTGAAGGGAACTTATCTAATCTTAAACCGGATGAAAATGCGTTTTACGCCAAAGAAATCAATCTGGACTTATCAACAATTGAACCTGTCGTCTGCGGACCTCACACTGTTAAAGTTATGCATTCCGTTCGAGAAATTAAAGAAAAGGAAATTAAGATAAACAAAGCTTATCTCGTTTCATGCGTTAACAGCCGCTTGGAAGATATTAAATCCGCCGCCGAAACCGTTGGGAATAATAAAGTAGCCGACGGCGTTAAATTTTACATTGCCGCTGCTTCCCGTGATGTGCAGAAAGAAGCGGAAAAAGCCGGTTATTGGCAAACCTTACTTTCAGCGGGAGCAATTCCTCTTCCTCCGGGATGCGGACCTTGTATCGGTTTAGGTGCAGGATTATTGGAAGAGGGCGAAGTGGGTATTAGCGCAACAAACAGAAATTTCAAAGGAAGAATGGGATCGCCCAATGCCGAAGCATATCTCGGCTCTCCGGCGGTTGTTGCAAAATCCGCAATTGAAGGATTTATTTCACCTGCTGAAGAAGTACCCCCTCTGGAGATTAAGAAAGGATTAAAACTTAACGGGATTAAGAATGCTGTAAAGCAGAATGTGGAAATTCTTCCCGGTTTTCCGGACGAAATAAGCGGCAGCTTAATCTTCTGCAATACGGATAATATGAATACCGACGGAATTTATCCGGGCAAATATACTTACATCGATGATTTTACTCCCGAACAGCAGGCAGAAGTTGCAATGGAAAATTACGATACCAACTTCCAAAAAATTGCAGAGGAGGGAGATATTCTCGTAAGCGGATATAACTACGGCACAGGCAGCTCGCGAGAACAGGCAGCCACAGCTTTGAAATACAGAGGAATCAGTCTTGTAATTGCGGCTTCTTTCTCCGCAACTTATGTTAGAAACGCACTCAACAACGGATTTTTATCTATCGAGCAAAAGGATTTTGTTGAATACCTCAGGAAAAAATATCCGGAAAAGAAAGAATTATCATTCAAAATTACACTTCCGGTCAAGATAGATTTTACCCACTCCGAGATTTATTTCGACGAGAAAATCTTCCCGTTTTCCCCAATCGGGAAAGCCGCACAGGAATTAATAGTATCGGGCGGATTGGAAAATTGGGTGAAAAATAAAATCTAATAAGATTTTTATCATTTCAGGCGCTTCGGCAATTTTACGAAGTGCCTCATTTTATTACACTTCATCAAGATTGACATTTGTTTAAAAACTTTATCTATTTTTATTAATGTCTGCTGCAATAATTTTAATTATTTTTGGTACACTCTTTGCTAATATATTTATTTACAATATAATTATTATAAAAACATAAAACTGACGATAGATTATGAAAAAAAAACTCTTGATTCTCTTTCTCGGCATTACGTTGAATTCATTATTAGCTCAACGGTTAATATTAAAAAATTACAGTACACACAACGGGCTGAACTCAAACTTAATCATATCGATTATACAATCTCCCGAAGGGAAACTTCTAATCGGCACTTCATCGGGGTTAAATTCCTTCGACGGTCAGAACTTTGAGGATATTCCGGAATTTAAGTCTCTGCCTGTATTATCGCTATTTGTTGGTTCGGATACCACTGTTTTTGCATCAACAATAGACAGCATAGGAATATTTAAAAACAGAATCGGAAGAAAAGTTCGTTTTCTATCCCGAAAAGATGGTAATCCGGTTCATGTTGCTTATACTTTTTTTGAGTTGCCTCAGAACAAAATTTTAATTGGAACGCAGCATGGAATTGTAACTTATGCGAGGAACAATTTTATTAAGGAAAAAAAATATGAATTTTTAAAAGATGCCCATGTATATTCGATTAATAACGACCTGCTGGGGAATCTTTATTTTGCTACTTCCAAAGGTTTGTTTTCATTATCCGCAACTGACATTAGCAAGAAATTAATATCCGAAAAAACATTTGTAATTTTCAGAAATGAAGCGAATCAAATTTTTGTCCGAACGAAAGATGGATTTTACAGAAAAAGAAAAAATAAATTTGTTTTGATTAATCATATTCTTACAGCCGAAGATAGATTTAGTAATTTTGTATCGGATTATTCGGGCAATTTAATTTTATCGAAAGGGAAAAATTTATGCACTTTTACTCAAAAGAATAAAATTATTCCTTTAATAGATTCATTAAATACTCCTTTAAAATCTATTATTAATGTTTTATTCAAAGACTCCGACGGCAAAATTTGGATTGGGACAGATCAAGACGGATTATATAAAATTACGGATTTATCATTCACATATTATGAACGGCATGCTGGAATAAAAAGTGATGTATTCGGTATCATCAGGACCTCTACCGGTATGCTTCTTGTCGCTACGGACGGACAAGGCGTTCTAAAATATTCGCCGAAAAAGAATAAGTTTGTCGATGCAGATTTTGATAACATAGGAAAAACCGTCTGGATCATTTTTGAAGAGAGCAACGGCAGCTTATGGTTTTCAACCAATCAAGGCGTATTTATTAAAAGAAAAAATGCTTCTTGCAAAAGGTTAGAAGGAATCCCTAAAAATGTTTTAGCAATAAATTTCTTTGAAGATAACGCTGAAAATATATGGATAACAACACTCGGAAAATATCTTTATAAATATAACGGGAAAAATTTATCTAAAATAGAACTTGATAAACATGGGAAAGATTTCACATTGTATAAAATTCTACCTGACACAAAGTATGGTTATTGGTTAATTGCGTCGGAAGGTATTTATAAATTTAATGGTGAAAAAATAATCAATTACCCGTTTAGGGAAGAAATCGGCCAGTTTCACTTTTACGATGCTACTTTCACAAAAAAAGGCTATTTACTTCTTGCTACAAATCATAGCGGACTAATTCTAGTGAATTTCAATCGAAAAAGTAAAAAGGAAGGGATTAAAATTTTTAATACAAAAAACGGATTACCGAATAATAGCGTTGTTTCCGTTCAATACGATAACTCCGGAAATCTTTGGGCTTTGACTTTAGGAGGAATATCAATAATAAAAAATATCGACGCTCTTTTTAATAATAAGGAACCCGTAGTTATTACCTTCGGGAAAAATGACCCGATCCTCGGGGGAGAATTTAACCAATTCTCGTTCCTTGTTGATAAAGATAATTCCGTTTGGCTCGGAGGCGTTAACATATTAGTTCACCATAAACAATCTGCAGTTAACGGCGCTTCACATTTAATTAAGCCTTATATTAAGAATATCGACGTAAACTATAATGAAATTAATCCCTTCTCTTACGGAGGAAAAATTTTATCAACCTATTCTCTCCCCGATAATATTGCACTTCCCGCATCTTTTAATAATCTTTCGTTTAGTTTGTCCGCTATTGATTTTACCAATCCAAGCTACATCAAGTACAGTTTTAAATTGGAACCGTTAAATAAGAATTTTTCCGAATACACCTCCAATTCGCAAATTCATTTCGCAGGGCTTCCATCCGGTGAATATACACTTTTCGTAAAAGCAAAAGATCAGTACAATGCTGTTTCGGATAATATTGTTAAATACCATTTTACAATTAAATCTCCTTTTTATTTAACTCCATACTTCATTTTTTCAGTACTCATTTTTATTATCCTATTTATTGTAGGGATATTTCATTATAAAAACAGAATGCTTCTGAAAAAGAATAAGGAGTTGAAAAATATCATTGAGGAGAAAAAAATTGTAATCAAAAGGAACGAGCTTCTCAGCAGCGAGTACAGAGAACTTTTTTCTTCAGCCTACTCACCGATTATAATAATACGCAGAGATACACTTAAAATTATTGATGCAAACGACAGCGCATCTAAGCTACTTGGATACACGCGTGAAGAATTCCTTAAGGAAGGATTGACTTCATTTGTTAAAAACGGTGTTGAAGATATTGAGCATGAATTAAAAAAAATAAGTACGTTAGGAGGAAGCAACGAAGGGATAAAAGTTAAAACTTTTACTAAAGAAGGAAAAGTGCTTGATGTAGAGATCAACGTTAAGTCGCATATTTATAAAAATCACAACTGCTATATTGTATCGATTAAGGACTTAAGCGCTGAGGTTGAAATTCGAAGGAAGTTAGAAAAAGCTCGGCTCTTATATGACAAAAACAAAGAGCTGCAGGAAAACTTTCTCTCGCAAATTTCTCACGAAATACGAACGCCTCTAAACTCAATAGCTTCGAGCGCTGAGCTGCTTCCTTATATGCTCGGTGAAGAGGCGGACGAAGATGCGCAATCACTTTTAAAAACAATATTAATTTCTTCCAAAAGAATAATAAGAACGGTTGAATTAATTTTACGCCAAGCTGAGCTGACTCAGGGAAACTTCAAACCAAATTTCGAAGAGTTGAAAATGTGCGAAATTGTTTCCGAGCTTCATGCCGAATTTCGTCCGGAGGCATCCAAAAAAGGTTTGGAGTTTTCGTACAGCTGCCAAACGGAATATATTGTTGTTAGTGCGGATTATCTTTCGGTTAAAACAATAATTTCAAACTTTATTGAAAATGCAATAAAATATACAAGTGAAGGAAGCGTAAAAATACTTGTTTACACAAACGGGCTCAGCGTTATTATTGAAGTTGCCGATACGGGAATCGGTATTGATAAAGAATTTATTCCTCATATTTTCGATAGTTTTACACAGGAAGAATATCAAGTCTATAAACGAAAAAAAGACGGCAACGGTTTGGGACTTGCGGTTTCTAAACAATATGCGGAAATAAACAATGCCGAAATTAAAATAGAGAGTAAAAAAGGAATCGGCTCGAAATTTATGTTAATTTTTCATTCTTAATTTCGCTACACGTTTTATATATTTTACTAATGAAAAATTACAAGTTTACAACAGCTATAGGGAAAATGCATAAAAGGTTGCGACCCGTAATGTTGATTGCGGGAATCGGATACATTCTTTTATGCTTTACTTTTTTTCAATCGGAGAAATATTTCGCGAGCGGTTTATATTTTCTTACCGGATTATATTTCATAGTGTATGCTTTAACTTCGGGACGAGAAATATGGCTTCGTCCCTTTTTGGAACTTTCCGAAAATGAAATAAGATTTAGATTAAACGGTATGTTCAAAGAAAGAAGAATCCCTTTGAAGGATATTTCCGGATTAAATATTCATCCTGTTAGTTTTACGCTAAATTTCACTGATGGAAAGAACGAAGACATTTCCCTTGCCGATTTCAAATACGGCGATGTTATCGAAATAAAAAATATATTGGAACAAATAAAAGAAAGTAAATCGATTTAAAACAAAAAAGGAAGTTTATGGAAAAATCAATTTCAAGAATTATCTCCGAATTTGCAGTAAATCTTAAATATGAAGATTTACCCAAGGAAGTAATTGATACTGCAAAACGTTTTATTTATGATTCCGCCGCATGTTCTTTCGGCGGTTACAAAACGAAAGATGTAAACATTTTAAGAAATATCTACAAAGAAATGGGGGGCAAAGAGGAAGCTACGGTAATAGGCTTCGGCGATAAAATTCCCGCCGTAAATGCAGCGCTTGTAAATTCTTTAATGATTCGCGCGTTGGACTATAATGATATTTACTGGAAAGAAGATCCATCCCACCCTTCGGATTTAATCCCTGCGGCGCTTAGCGTTGGGGAATTGGTAGGCGCTTCCATGGAAGATGTAATTGCGGCAATAGTTTTAGCCTACGAGTTTGAGCAGCGCCTTTGCGAGTTTGCAGTTCCCGGCGTGCGTGAAAGAAAATGGCACCATGCAACTTTAACACAATTTGTTTCCCCTATTGTTGCAGGTAAATTACTCGGATTAACGGTTGATGAAATGGTAAACGCAATCGGAATAAACGGCGTTCACAATCATACAATCGGCGCGCCGACTGCGGGAAAATTAACAATGATGAAAAACACTGTTGACCCGATGGCGGTTCAGTCCGGAGTTTTTGCGGCGTTGATGGCGCAAAAAGGTTATACCGGAACCGAAGCTGTTTTTGAGGGAAAGGAAGGATTCATGGATACATTTTTCGGTTGGAACGTAAAAGATAAAAAAGCTGAGCCAGTTAAAATGCAAGGAAGGGAAGCTCTCGGCGAATGGACATGGGATTTGGATAAACTAATCGGGAATCTCGGCAATAAATTTAAAATTATGGAATGCGGGATGAAAGCTTTTCCGACGGAAGCGCTTACTCATACACATATAACCGCTGTGCTGAAAGTTGTAAGAGAAAACAATATTGATTATGATGAAATTGAAGAGATAAAAATCACTGCAATTGCACGAGCCGTTGACATCCTTTTTGACCCGCATAAGTACAGACCGGAATCCCGCGAAACTGCCGATCACTCCTTGCCGTACTGCATTGCGGCTGCGGTTGTCGATAAAAAAATTACAACTTCAACTTTTTCCGACGAGAAATTAAAAGACCCGAAAATTTGGGAAGTAATTGATAAAATAAAAGGTGAAGCATCCGAGGAATTCGATAAGATGTTTCCTGAGAAACAGCCTTCGCGCGCAACGATTACAACCAAGAGCGGAAAAGTTTTCTCCGAATATCTCGAATATCCGAAAGGAGATCCGCGCGAACCGATGACAATCGAGGATATTGACATAAAATTCAGCGGTTTGGCGGAAGGAATATTGAGCGATGAAAAGCAAAAATCTATTAAAGATGTTGTTCTCAACTCGGAAAAATATTCTGCCAAAGATTTTATGAGTCATTTGATTATATAAAAAAACTATCGGTTTCATCAGGCTGTCAATAAAGAATATTATTCTTGAAGGGCAGCCTTTTTTTTATTGAATTAAGTCGAAAACAGTTAATTTTATGGAGTAAAGAATTTTTAATAAGCTAACTACAGGAACTATCGATATGGGTAGATTTACAGCGGGTAAACAGGGTAAAAAAATACGCTCCGATTGTTACGTGGAACTCACCACAAAACGGACAGGCGGAGTTAAAATTAATATAAAGAGTAAAGTTGATTCGATGTACGGTGAATCGATTTACAATGTTGTGAACAACATGGCAAACTTTTTCGGTTTGAAAAACGCCGAAATATATGTTGAAGATTACGGCGCGCTTCCTCCGACATTAATGGCGCGCTTTGAGCTGGCGGTTAAAAGAGCTTATCCTAAAATCGAAAAAGAGTTTCTTCCGGAACTAATACCGCAAAACAAGTACAAAACAACAAAAGAAAGATCACGCCGAAGCCGACTTTATCTGCCGGGCAATACGCCCAAACTTTTCCCGAATGCAGGGCTGCATAAACCGGACGGGGTAATACTCGACTTGGAGGACAGCGTTGCGCCGGATGAAAAAGACGCCGCCCGTCTCCTCGTTAGAAATACTTTGAGAGGAATCAATTTTTACGGTTCCGAAAGGATGGTAAGAATTAATCAATTGCCGCGCGGCTTGGAGGATTTAAAGTATATTATTCCGCATAATGTTCATGTGGTTCTTATCCCGAAATGCGAAACGGCTGACGACGTGATTAAGGTGGATAAAGAAGTAGAGCGATTAAAAAATGAATTTAAAATAAAAGATAATATTTATTACATGCCGATAATTGAGAGCGCACTCGGAATAATAAATGCGTATCAAATAGCTTCTGCATCGGAGAACAATTGTGCGCTTACAATCGGTTTGGAAGATTACACGGCGGACATAGGAGCGGAGCGGACAAAAGAAGGACGCGAAAGTTTTTCTGCCCGCAGTATGATTGTAACCGCCGCTAAGGCAGCCGGAATAGCGGCGATAGACACCGTGTTTTCAGATGTAAACGATATGAACGGATTGCGGGAAAGCGTGCTCGAAGCCAAATCTCTCGGCTTTGAAGGAAAAGGCTGCATTCATCCGCGTCAAATAAAAGTGGTGCATGAGGCTTTTGCCCCGACTGAAAGTGAAATTGATAAAGCCCGCAAAATCGTAGAGGCTTTTAACACGGCAAAAGAGAAAGGTCTCGGCGTTATCTCAATGGGAAGTAAAATGATAGATGCTCCGGTAGTTAAAAGAGCGGAAAGAATTTTGGAATTAGCAAAATTAATGAAATAAAAATGTTGAATCGGTCAAAAACCTTACGGAAAATTTTTAACTTTTTAATGAGTTTTGACCTTTATGAAATGATAAAAATGAAACAGTAGGATAAATTATGAAGTTAATCAAAAATGCAGCCGGCAGATTTGTGCCGAAGGAAGTCAATGGCGTTAAACAAGTACCATACAAAGGTGTGGGGAAATATAAACCTAAGGGTAAAAAAGCAGCGCCGCCCGTTAAATCCTGCGTCGATTATCCCGAAGACGGAAATAAAGTTGTTAAAAATCTCAAGGAAGCGTTGAAAAAAGCCGGACTAAAAGACGGAATGACAATTTCAACTCATCATCATTTCAGAAACGGCGATAAAGTTACAAACTTGCTGTTCGATACAATAAAATCAATGGGAATAAAAAATATCCGTTGGTTCCCAAGCGCCTCTTTTCCCGTTCACGAACCGTTAATAAAATATTTGGAAGACGGTACAATTCACCATATCGAAGGTTCGATGAACGGCGCTCTCGGCAGATTTGCCTCGTTGGGAAAAATGAAAGGCACCGGAGTTTTGCGTTCGCACGGGGGAAGATGGCAGGCAATCCAAGACGGCGAAGTTCACATCGACATTGCAGTCATTGCCGCTCCGACTGCCGACCCGTTCGGGAATGCAACCGGCGACCGCGGACCGGCGGCGTGCGGACTTTTGGGTTTTGCTCTTGCCGACTCAATTTATGCCGATAACGTAATTGTAGTTACCGATAACCTTGTTCCGTTTCCCTGCACTCCTTGGCAAATACAGGGGAACAATGTGGATTACGTTGTGGAAGTCGATTCTGTCGGGGACCCGAGCAAAATTGTTTCCGGAACTACTCAAGTTACCAAAAGTCCCGATAGGTTACTGATCGCCGAGTACATTGCTCAATTTTTTGAAGATGCGGGAATAATGAAAGATGGTTTTTCTTTCCAAGCCGGCGCCGGCGGAATAAATCTTGCTTTCGCCGTTTATCTTCGTGAACGAATGAAACGTAAAGGAATTAAAGCCCGATTTATCAGAGGCGGAAGCACCAAGTATTTGGTGGAAATGCTTGAAGAAGGTTTAACCGATTACATCCTCGACGGGCAAACTTTTGATTTGGAAGGAGTTCGCTCAATGAGAGAAAATCCCAATCACATAAATACAAGTCCTTTCACAAGTTACAATTACCACGGGAAAGGCAATTTTGCCTCGATGATTGATGCAGCGGTTTTGGGGGCTACCGAAGTTGACTTAAACTTTAATGCAAACGTAGTTACTCATTCGGACGGATTTCTATTGCACGGAATCGGCGGCTGGCAAAATGCTCTTTTCGGTAAAACAACAATTCTCGCAATTCCATCTTTCCGCGACCGTATTCCAGTGATTGTAGATGAAGTTACAACGCTTGTCGGTCCCGGAGAATTGATTGACGTGATAGTTACGGAACGCGGAATTGCGATTAACCCGAGAAGAAAAGATTTGATGAAGGCTGTTAAAAATTCCGACTTACCCATCCGCCCGATTAAAGAAATTTACGACGAGGTAAATTCACTCTGCGGCGGAAAACCTGCTAAGCCGAAAATTAATAAGGATAAAGTAATTGCAGTAATCAAATGGGTTGACGGAACAGTTATTGATTCCGTTTACAAAGTGGAACAATAGGAGCAGAAATGGAAAAACTAATTAAAAAAATTCGCTCTATGACAATGACGCTTTTTATCTTGTCATTGATAAGCATTGTTTGGCTTGTTGTGGATTATTACATCCTCCGTTCATTTAACACGCAGTATAATTATAACTTTGAAGATTTTAATTGGATAATGTTTATCGGCAGCTTCATACCGATTTTATTGACTATAATCGTTATTTTTCTTCTTGCTCCCTACGTTTGGAGGCTGAAGTCGAAATATAATTCCGAGTTAAAAAAACTCAAAAAAGAGTGTGAGGAAGGAAGGGAAAAGACTGAAAACAAACAGAAACTAATCGAAGAAAAACCGGAATGAAGAAGGTTGGACTTGCACTCGGTTCTGGGGGCGCACGCGGGCTTGCTCATATTGTTATTCTGCAGGCATTTGAAGAACTGGGGATAAAACCTTCGATTATTTCAGGCACAAGCATCGGCGCTATTATCGGAGCAGCTTACTGCACAGGGCTTTCCTCAAAAGAGATTAAAGAAAATCTTGATGAAGTTCTCCACAAGGAACAAGCTAAAGACTGGGACATTTACAGAAATAAAGATTACCTTAAAATGCTTCAGTTTGTTGACATAGGTTTGAGGCAGGGCGGAATTATAAAGGGCGACAAATTTTTAGCTCACTACAGGGAAGTTCTCGGAGTCTCGGACTTTGAGGATCTAAAAATTCCGCTTAAGGTTGTTGCAACAAATTATTATTCCAGAGAGCAATCCGTTTTCGACGAAGGAGAGCTTTTTGCTCCGATAAAAGCAAGTTACTCCGTACCGGGATTATTCAGTCCGATGAAAATAAACAATAATTTTTATGTTGACGGAGGAATGGTAAATCCCGTTCCCTTTGATATTATTGATCACCTTGTGGATATTACGGTTGCCGTTGATGTTTTAGCTCCGGGCAGTAAACCGCCGTCGGATGAAACTCCTCCTCTTTTTGAAACATTTTTTTCCTCTTTTCAAATAATGCAGACTTCAATTCTCAACACTAAACTTAAGCTCAGCCGTCCTACCATTTTGATTAAAACGGATATTCAAAACATTAGGATGATGGAGTTTGTTAAGAGTAAACGGATTTTCAAAGCGGCTGAAAAATACAAGGACGAATTGAAAAATAAATTGGAAATCGAGATAAACAAACCTTAATTGGCAAAAGGTTAAGAGATGTAATTATCGAAAGGTTGGAATAAGGGAAAAGGAAAAATGAGCATGTGAGATGCTTCATAAAATTCACTTGGAATATAGAATTGATTTTCACACTCTCAAAATTAGTAACCGCCAAATTTCATACTGTAAAACCGATAAATTATCGCTGTTTCATCGAGCAATAATCCATAAATTTATATAAAAAGAGGAGAAAGAACAACGCACCAAAAACTAAAAATCAAACTCCTCTTCATTATCAAGGGGAGTTCTGTTAATATAAATTAATTCCTTTTTCTCGTCCAGCAGAATTTGGTTCTTTTCAAGCAATTCCTTTACCTGTTCCGGCTCGGTTGCGGATTGCAGTTCGAGCTTTATCTGTGCAATTTGATAATCAATATTCTGGATTTGGAATTTAAGAATTATATCTTTTACAAATTTCAAGATTCCCTTCTCGCTTTGCGCGTTTTCAACCTTTCCCCATTTTTCGCTGATTCCATCTTTGTCGAATGTAAGTTCGGCGGCAAATTGCTTCAGCTCATCGCTCATTCTTTCAAGAATTGCCGCCGGAGAAAACAGGTCGTCCATATAAGCTTGATAAGCAATTTCAGCTATTTCACGCAACTTCGGAGAACGAATATCTCCCGGCATTATGTTATCGAACACATCCCCGATAATCGTTTCATTTCCCGAAAGAAGAAGTTTAATAATATCAACTTCAAACTTAGGCTGTTTTGTTTTTTCTTCTTCTTTTTGGGATTTATCGCCTGAAGCCAATTTATACTTTTTCGGCGATTTCCTTTCTCCTCTTCTGCTTTCAAGAAATTGCCGAACTTCCCGCTCGAGTAGTCTCTCGCTAAATCCGAATGACTTCGCAAGAGTTTGAATATATGCAGCGCGCATCAGCGTATCATCAATTAACACAATTGATTTTATCAGCTCGCGAGTTGCTCGCGCCTTCTGCATAGGGTCTTCCAACATTCCCGCTTTTTGAAATTCCCGCGCCTGGTAACTTAAAAAATCGGGAGCGGCGCTTACAAGTTCTTTAAAATCATCAGCCGAATGAGTGCGGATAAAGGAATCGGGATCTTCTCCGCTCGGAAGACTAAGCAATCTAACATCAAAATGAAACTTCAGTAAAATCTCGATGCTTCTTTTCGCGGCTTTTTTCCCGGCTTCGTCAGCATCAAAAATTACGACAATGTTTTTTGTGTAACGGGAAAGTAATCTTACCTGCTCTTCGGTTAAAGATGTTCCCGAAGCTGCAACAACATTTTTTATTCCGTTTTGATAAAGCGAAATAACGTCCATGTAGCCTTCCACGAGAATGGCTTTGTCGATTTTAGCTATTTCCTCCTTGGAGAAATAAAGTCCGTAAAGCGTTTTACGTTTGGAGTACACAGGCGATTCGGGAGAGTTAATATACTTGGCTGTTTTCTGTTCGGGGTCGAGCGTGCGCCCGCCGAATGCCGCAACACGTCCGTTAGGCGTATGAATAGGGAACATCAATCGCCCGCGGAACTTATCATAATAATCATTGTTTTTACTTTTATCCAACAAACCGAGTTTAACCGCTTTAACAATACTCAATTTGTTGCGCACCATATTTTTATAAAGCGCATCCCACTGCGTTGGCGAATATCCCAATGAAAATGATTTCTGCGTCGAAGGTTTTATTCCCCTTTGTTTAAGATATTCACGTACGCTTTTTGCCGTTGGGCTTTCTTCCAACATCTCATTAAAATACTTTGCCGCAAAAGCGTTAATCTCATAAAGTTCGTCATTTTCATCAATTCGCAAAATCTCGGAAGCGCTTAATTTTTTCAACTCTATTCCGGCAAACTTGGCGACATCCTCTACAGCTTCGAGAAACGAAAGATGTTTATATTCCTTTGCAAAAGTAAAAGCATCACCGCTCGCGCCGCACCCGAAACAATGATAATATTTCTTCTCGGGATTAACGGAAAAGGAAGGAGTTTTCTCTTCATGGAAAGGACAGATCCCAACGTAGCTTTTCCCTTGCCTTTTCAGCGGGACAAAATCTTTGATGTAATCCACAATATCAACTGCGGAACGGATTTCTTCAAGTTGTTGCGGCGAAATATTCATTTGATAAAGTTGTTATGCCGAAATCGAAAAAAGAAGATTTTACTTTTCATCTGCTTTGTACGGATTTAATTCCGGATGATATTTATATATCGTTTTAAGAATATCTTTTTCAATACTATTTTTAAAAATCGGATAGCTGTAACGATAGTCGGGAATATGTGTTTTCAGTTCATAATCAAAAGATTTTATTTTTCTTCCCTTGGCGTCAAAATACTGAATTTTAATTATCCCGAAACGTTCGAGTCTTGTATTAAAAAGATACTCCGTTTTTGATTTATATATCTTACGATTAACCGATTCAATATTCAGCGGAGGAATATGCATCTGCATAATCCAAACTTTCACATCGCTGCTGTCGCCGGGTTCGATACTGTTTTTATCAAGATAAACTTGTTGATTCGGATTGTCGGAAATCTTTATCCAAACTTCCTTTTTATCTTGTGCATATACAAAAGCAACTAAAACCAGTAATAAAATTGTAGTGAGTTTTCTCATTGAGGACCTCGTAAAATAATTGCGGAAAGGGAGGGATTCGAACCCTCGGAACGCAAAAAGCGTTCAACGGTTTTCGAGACCGCCCCGTTCAACCACTCCGGCACCTTTCCGTTGAAATTCACAATCAATATGAACTAAAATTGAATTTCAAAAATAAGAAAAGAAAAATTTAATTGGCGAATTATTTTCTCCCTTCCTTATTGATATTATTTAATCAACACCATTTTTTTCGTTGATGCAAAATTTCCGACGCGTAAAGTGTAAAAATATATTCCGGCCGGTAAGTCGGCAGCCTTAAACGTAACATGATAATTTCCGGGCGCTTGCATCTTGTTTACAAGTGTTTCAATTTCACGTCCCAAAACATCATATATTTTCAGTTGTACGTTTCGTTGGGGCGAAAAATTTTTCGCCCTGAAGTAAGAAATGATTTAAATCACATTGCGCAATCAGCCTATAAAAAAACACGGACCGAAATTTTTTCAATCCGTGTTTAATAGTTGTTTACGTAAAAGAATTTGAATTCTAATCCTTATTAAATTCCGGCATTCGACCCGGCGTCCAGGGAGCTTTACCTTTTTCCAATACTTTTTCCAAAGGAAGAATTTCATCATTGTAGATTTTTTTAACCTTTGCAAGTATGGGAGGAAACTCTTCCATAAGAATTTTATACGCATTCTTTTCATTTCGAGTTAAGCCTGAAGTCGATTGCCAATGCGTCCACATCATTGTGCCGACACGCTCGTTAATTGGGACCGGAGAAGGAGGAATTTCTTCCTGACTTGCTTTCGGCTTTTGTCCGGTAAATTTGAAAAGAATATCATCTAATTCTAACGAAATCTTTTCCGCCTTATTGAAATATGAAATATCAACATCGGGCGTTTGATAAATAGCCTGCTTAATATATTCGATACGATTCTTCAAGTTCTGAGTATATTTTTGAGTCGCACGAATTGTACGAACCAAATCACCGGCTTGTTTTTCGAAATTAACAACTGCTGCATAGTCTTTTGCAGGCAAAGTTGTGTTGTGTAATTTTTTTGCCGTGAACTCTACCGTATCGGTTAATTCGGTTATTTTTCCTTCGTAATAAAGAGACATAAATACTTTATACTTTCCGGGCATTACTCCAATACCCGATCTTGACTTTGCAGTCGGACTAAATTTGTTATCCTTTAGGGAAATCGGATTAACATCAGGGTAACGTAAGTCCCAAGTAATTCGGTTTATTCCTTTCTTTACCGGAGCCGTTAGTCTTCGTACGCTATTATTGTATTCATCCAAAACGGTAAAAATCAAATGAGGTTTTATCTCCTCCTTCTCCTTTCTTATTTCGGAATAAGGCGGCTGCGGAATTTTCTTACTTTCTTTAAAAAGTTTCTTCTCCTTTTCCTTCCTCATCTCAAATTCGGTTTTGGGAACATCCTTAAGATAATAAGTAAACGTTGCTCCGAACGGAGGATTGGAATCACGGAAATAATCCGCGCCTTGTCCGTAACGCGCCCCGTTCCGAATATAAATCAAAGCATCTTTTACCGGAAAGATATATGCTTTATTATTTTTTAAGAATTTCTCGCTAATCATACGCAGCGGAGAGTAATCATCCAAAATATAAAAACCTCGTCCGAAAGTAGCTATTGCCAAGTCGGATTCCCTTTTTTGAATTGCAATATCTCGGACAGCGATTGAGGGCATTCCCCCTTTTAACTGAATCCATTTTTCTCCGCCGTTCGGACTAAAGAATAATCCGAACTCAGTACCGACAAAAAGAAGATTAGGATCTTTAAAATCCTGCTGAATTGTATGCACCGTACCGTTCTCGGGAAGATTATTCACAATCGATTCCCACGTTCTGCCTTTATCTTCACTCTTCAGCAAATAGGGTTTAAAATCATCCCTTTTACGATTATCAAAAGAAGCGTAAACAATGTTTTCGTCAAACTTAGAAGCCATAATATCACTAACATAACAATAGGAAGGAACTCCCGGGAACTCGGTTACTCTTCTCCAAGTCTTTGCATCCTCTGTAATGGAAATAACTCCATCGTCGGTTCCGACGTAGAGAAGATTTTCTTTAACGGGAGATTCATCCATTGCAACCGCCGTTCCGTATAGCGAAGTGGAAACATCTTTTGCTACGGCATCAATGCTCCAATATTTTCCCATCACTTTCCAAGTGTTTCTGTCTGTCCCGGAAGTTATGTCGCCGCTGATTTTTGTCCAAGTGTCTCCCCTGTCGTCAGTGCGAAAAACAAAATTCGCAGCTGTGTAAAGTCTGGTATGCGAATGCGGACTTACAATTAACGGAGTATTCCAGTTCCATTTGTATGAAAGCTCGCCCTTTTTCGGTTCCGGGCGAATCGGAATCGCTTCTTTGCTTTTTCTATCGTAACGAACCATGTTTCCGTATTGAGCTTCCGCGTAAACAATATTCGGATTCTCAGGATCCGTCGCGCTCCAAAATCCGTCTCCGCCGTTCGTCGGATACCAATCGGCATTTACAATTCCATCTCTGTTAATAGTTCTTGTCGGTCCTCCAAGACTGTTATTGTCCTGAGTTCCGCCGTAAATATTGTAAAAAGGAAAATCGTTATCGACGGCAACTCTGTAGAACTGTGTAATCGGCAAATTCGATTTATGCTGGAAAGTAATTCCGCCGTCGTAAGTTTCATAAACGCCGCCGTCTCCGCCAATTAAAAACTGTTTCGGGTCATCGGGATTAATCCACATCGCATGGTCGTCAACATGCCTATCCTTCAGCCCGATAGGTTTCCAAGTTTTACCGCCATCCTCAGTATAAACCGAGCGTGTTTCAACGGAATAAACTTTATCTACATCTTTAGGATCACAGTAAATCTCGTTGAAATATTGTCCGCTCGAAGAATGTGAACTCATTTTCCGCCAAGATGCTCCTCTATTTGTAGAGCGGAAAAATCCGCCTTGATTATATTGGGCTTCAACGATAAGATAAAGAACATCCGGATTAACCGGAGAAATAGCTATTCCCATTCCCCCAATATCTACGTGAGGCAGCCCTTTCATTATTTTATTCCACGTCTTTCCTCCGTCTGTAGTTTTATAAACCGCCGATTCCGGACCGCCGCCGATTTTGGTATAAACGTGGCGTCTTCTCTGTTCGGAAGTTGCGTAAAGCACATCAGGGTTTCGCGGGTCAAAAATAATATTATTAACGCCTGTGTTCTCGCTTATCTTCAATATGCGCTTCCACGTTTTTCCTCCGTCTGTAGTTTTGTATAAACCTCGGTCGCCTCCGGGTCCCCAAACAGAGCCTTCGGCGGCAACGTAAACAACATCGGAATTTCGCGGGTCAATTACAATACCGCCGATTTGCCGCGAATTTTTAAGTCCCGTATTTACCCAACTCGCGCCGCCGTCAACAGATTTATAAACTCCGTTTCCATAACCTAAGGCGCGTTGATGATTGTTTTCACCGGTGCCAATCCAAACTATATTGCTGTTGTTCGGGTCAATTTTAACCACTCCAATTGAGTAACATTGGTAATTGTCAAAAATCGGCTTAAACGTAATTCCGTGATTTTCCGTCTTCCAGACTCCGCCCGAAGCAGTAGCCACATAATACTCCGAATGATTTCTCGGGTTAACTGCAAAATCGGCAATTCGCCCCGAAACAAAAGCGGGATCAAGATTACGTAATTTTAAGTTTTGAAATGTGCCGGAACTCAGCGGGTCATTTTTTTTAGGATTATCCTTTGCAGCAAAAGGAATGTTGACAAGTAACATAAAGATAATCAATGAAGTAATCTTCTTCATATTCTCTCCAATATTTTAGATAATAAGACTTTCAATTTTTTTTCAAACGAATATTTATTTTTTTTGATTCTGACACAAATGTACGAGTTTTTCCAAATCTTCACTCCGTCCGATTGCGATAAGCTGATCGCCTCCGAGAATTTTTGTCCCTGCATTCGGATTATAAACGAAGTCTCCATTAACCTTATGAATTGCAACGACAATAATATTTAATTCCCTGCGAAGGGGTGATTCCGAAAGCGAAAGACCGACGAGAGGGGAAAAATCCGCAACTGTTATTTCTTCCAATCCGATATTAATATTTTCCTTCCGGGCGATTCCTTCAATAAAATCACTGACTTTAGGACGCAGAAGCAGCTGCACCATCCGTGAGCTGCCGATTTCAA
>CAYLYR010000002.1:0-4986 GCA_964387835.1 uncultured Melioribacter sp. | reverse complement strand
TAATTTCGCTTCCTTCGTCAACAGCTCTGGAGATAACGTAGATATTAGGATTGATTTGCTTTGCACTTAAAGCGGTAAAAACATTTTCCGCGTCCGAATGTGTAACCGTAACAATTCCATTCGCATTCTCTATTCCGGCACGTTTTAAAACTTCATCGTTGCTGGCATCTCCTATAACAAACAGATAATCATTTTCAGTCAGCTCTTCAATTTTGGAATCATCTCTTTCGATTACAACAAACTTCGCACCGTTTTTCCTTAGCTCTTCGCAGATACTTCTGCCCATTCTTCCGTATCCGCAAACAATGTAGTGCCCCGATAAGTTCTGCATTTTTCTTCCCATTCTCCTTCTTCTGAAAATCTGCATCTCAATTAAAAGCTGAGCGGCGCGACCGCCGGTATATGCGATTGCAAGCACGCCGCTGAAAATAACGATAACGGTAAAAATTTTCCCCGAATCGGAAAGAGGTTTTACCTCTTTAAAACCGGTAGTAGTCATCGAAATAACAGTCATATAAAAAGCATCGAGAAGAGAAAAATCTTTCTCGATTATCATGTATCCGAAAGTTCCTACAACAAGAACTCCGGCAAAAGCCAAAAAACCGTAGATAACTTTCTTATATAGTTTATCGTAAATAACCGACCTCCTATTTTATTGAATTGTTTCAATAAAAAATTGAAACGTCTCCAACACCTTCTCTTATTACCTCAGGAGTGTCCCCGCTTAAATCAACTATAGAAGATGGTTTTCCTTCAAGAGGTCCCATTGCAAGCATTAATTCAACTTGGTTTGCAAACACACTTTTAATTTCATTATGGTTGATGTAAGTTTCTCCAAGTCTGTTTGTAACACTTGTGCTTAAAATCGGATGCCCTAATTCTTTCGCCAAAGTTATCGCAATCGGGTTATCGGGAATTCGTATTCCCACGGTTTTCCTTTTAGTCCACAATTTTTTCGGAACATCTTTTGATGCGGGAAGCACAAACGTATATGGTCCCGGGAGGAGTTTTTTCATTGTTTTGTAAGCGTAGTCGGAAACCTTTGCGTACTTTGCAATATCCTTTAAATCGGGACAAACAAAACTATATAGCTTTGAGCTTGACTCATTTTTAATCATATAAATTCTTTCCAGAGCTTCACGATTATAAATATCACATCCGAAACCGTAAATTGTATCGGTTGGATAAATAATTACTCCTCCTTCCTTTAAAACTTCTACCGCCTTGTTGATGTATCTTTGTTGGGGATTGTCGGGATGTAACTCGTAATATTCCATATTTTACTCCGTAAAAATTTTATATTTGGTTTTTATTAATGAAATAATATAACAAAATGAAAAGAAAGATACCAAAACAAGTTCTGATTCTCGGAATGATTAGTTTCTTTACGGACTTTGCGAGTGAAATGCTCTATCCGGTTGTTCCTCTTTTTCTAACTTCGGCGCTCGGCGCATCGATGGCGCTTGTAGGCGTAATTGAAGGAGTTGCGGAAGTTACAGCCAGCTTGCTCAAAGGGTATTTCGGCGCTTTTTCCGATAAACTGCGCAAACGTGCAATTTTTGTTAGAATCGGCTACACCCTTTCGGCATTGGTAAAACCTCTCCCGGGATTTTTCCCTTTCATCGGAACAGTAGTTACTTCAAGAACAATAGACCGAGTAGGAAAAGGAATACGTACTGCGCCGCGCGACGCTTTGCTTGCCGCTAACGCCGATAAATCCAACCGAGGCGCAATCTTCGGCTTTCACAGAAGTATGGATACTCTCGGCGCTGTTGTCGGTCCTTTAATAGCCTTGTTAATTTTATATCTTTCAGGAGATAATTACAGACTTGTTTTCTACTTTGCGATTATTCCTTCCATCGGAGCAATTTTCTTTGCGTTCCGCGCTAAGGAAGCTGCCGCGGGAAAGCTCTCCGAGAAAAAATATAATTTCGCCGAGTTCTGGAAAACGGCTCCGCGTGCATACAAAAAGCTGCTTCTGTTAATTGCCGTTTTTTCAATAGCAAACAGCAGCGATGTTTTTCTGATACTTAAACTCAAATCAATCTCTTCCGATTCCACCGCGATTTTGGGGTATGTATTCTTCAATATTATTTATGCGCTTTTTTCATACCCTGCAGGAATTCTTTCCGACAAGTTCAGTAAACGAATAATTTTCGGTTCGGGTTTAATAATTTTTTCTCTTGTTTATGCGGGATTTTCCTTTGCCGATAATCTGATATTAATTTTTGCGCTTTTTACATTATACGGCTTCTATTCGGCTGCAACCGATGGAATTTCAAAAGCGTGGATTTCCGATTTCGTTGAAGATAAAAACAGAGCAACGGCAATCGGGCTTTATAATTCCGTTACCGGCATAGGGATTCTTGCCGGCTCATCTCTTGCCGGAATACTTTGGGATAGTCTCGGTTCAGTTGTTCCGTTTGCTTTCAGCGCTGCGGTAAGTTTTGTCATCGGTGTAATAATATTGACCGATAAAAAAGATTAGAGCGCAGAGCAAATATTAAAACATACGCAAAGAGGAAAAAGAATTTTAGGCTTTGAGCTTTTTTTGTATGTAACGACTTCTTTTTTAATTTTGTGCACAACACAGCGGAACATTAAGACTTATCCAAAGTTTTTAAAACTTTTTCTCCTTTCAAATATAATACGGCAAACATTGCCGATATAATTATTAAGTACGAGAACCAAGCCGAAACACCGAAGGACGTTAAAAGCGTTCCGAACAAGACTGATAATATTCCGACAAAAATTGCGTAAGGAAGCTGCGTACGTACATGCTCAATATGATTACATCCGGAAGCGAGAGAACTTAAAATCGTAGTATCGGCAATGGGAGAACAGTGATCGCCGAAAACGGAACCTGCGAGAACAGAACCGACAACCGAATACAAAGTTACATTAATCATCTCCGGCGTTAGACCGGCTATTCCCCCCATTTTGTATGTTAATGGAATTACAATCGGCATTACGATTGCCATAGTTCCCCAACTTGTTCCCGTTGAAAAACTCGTAATTGCACAAACTATAAAAACAAGAGAGGAGAGGAAACGAATATCAATATTTCCGACTATTACTGAAATCAAATAGTCCGCTGTGTGAAGCTCCGCCGTAATTGTACTAATCCCCCAAGCAAAAATCAATATTACAACGGCAACAAGCAGCGACTGCATCCCTTTCATGAAGGCATTCATTGTATCGGAAAGCTTCCGCAGCTTTTGGACTACCGTCATAATCAAAGCAGTAACGACGGCGGCAAAACTTCCCCAGAGCAATGCATAATATGAATTGGAATTACTTATAACATCCTGCAGAGTGTAAACCGTTATTCCCTGAGTATGAAGAGTATTTCTACCGCTAACATATAAGCCTATCATAGTTCCTAACAAAATCACAAGAATAGGAACAATTGCATTATACCAGCGGGGTTTGTCATGCTCAAAAGTTTCTATTCCGATAATATTGTTCCCAACGTCAAACGCCTCGTTCTTAACACCTTCCTTCCTCGCTCTCTTTTCCGCTTTCAGCATCGGACCGAAATCCCTTTCGGTATAAGCATTTAGAAAAACAAATACCAAAGCGGCAATCGGATAAAATCGATATAGAAGACTTTGAAGAAAAACATCATAAGCCGTTAGATTTACTCCTACGATTTTTAGTCCGTCACCAATTAAACCGAGTTCATAACCAATCCAAGTGCTTATCACAACAAGGCTTGCGACCGGCGCGGCTGTTGAATCAACAATGTAAGCCAATTTTTCTCTGGATATTTTCAGCTTATCCGTGATAGGACGCATCATATTTCCGACAATCAGGGAGTTCGAGTAATCGTCAAAAAAAATAATTACTCCCATCAGCCAACTTACAACCATTCCGCTTCGGGGAGTTTTTGCCCACTTGACAATTTTATCAGCCAGCCCCATAGTGCCGCCGTTTGCCGAAATTATTCCTACAACTCCTCCGATAAGCAAAGTGAAAATTATAATGATAACGTGGTCTCGATTAACAAGTACGTTAATAAGAATAGTATCAACAACACGCATAAATGCGGCAAAGAGATGATAGTCGTAAAGGAAAATTGCTCCGAGATAAATTCCGGCGAAAAGTGAAATTAGCACTTCCCTGAAAATCAATGAAAGAAAAATTGCAAGAAGCGGCGGCAAAATACTTATCCATCCCGGCAAAACACGAACTGTCCCGACCAATTTCCCATCAATAAAAATTGAATATAAACCGGATTCATGAATTGTAATTTCTTTATCTGCGGAGGACGCAACACCTTTTGACAAGACAATTTTGTTTTCGGCATCTTTAATTATCAGAGAATGGGTAAGTGAATCCGTTAGGTTAAACGGAGCAGTAAATGAAATATTTGTAAGCTCAATAGTTTCGGCGGCTTTGTTTTGTCCGAAAATTAAAGTCGGTATCAGTAACAGCAGAAAAAGTATTTCTTTTTTCACAAAATTTGCGTACTTATATTTCTTCAAAAAAAAATTAATATAATTTATTTTACAAAAAGAAAAAAGAGCCTTAATGAATATATATATAGTACGGCACACTATAGCCGCGTCCTACGGGAATGAATACGAAAGCGCAATAACGGAAGAAGGCAGAAAGATTTTTAAGAGCAACTTAAACTGCTGGGCGGGTTTAAGTCCGCGACTCGATATGGTTGTTTCATCTCCCGTTCCCCGTGCTTTGCAAACAGCGGAAATGATTCATGATCATTTTGACACACCTCATGATGTTGTCGTAGAAGCCGGATTAGCGCCCGGCGCCGATTCGGAACTTGTCGCTGCTTTGGCAAACTCGTTAGAGAAATCGGACATCGCTTTCGTAGGACATCTCCCCGATGTATCATACCACGTTTCCAATTTCATTTCAATGTCCGGCGCGAATACGGTTTTTCTTCCGGGAAATATTGCAAAGATTTCTTTTGACGGTGAAGTAAGGTTAAGGACGGGATTTTTAGAGTTTCTAATCGGC
>CAYLYR010000001.1:0-31390 GCA_964387835.1 uncultured Melioribacter sp. | reverse complement strand
CTCTTTCGGGTATAAAATTTACCAAACCATTATTATCAATACCGATAATATTTACCGGGCAAACTTCAATGCACAATTTGCATTTTTTGCACTTTTCCTGATTGACAAAATTATCTATCATAATTATTTATTCTTCAAGATTTGCTTAAATTGCCAGCCCATGAAATTTTAGTTTTAACCTCCTCGAGAATTTGAACTTAAATTACAAATTTTATTTACTAAGCTCAAATCAATTCTACGACCTCCCCATTGAGTGCTGCCGTTGTGAAATAGAAACGGCAATATTTCCCAAGCTGCACAAAGTATCGGGATAGATAGGTAAAGTCTTTATAAGATGCTTAAAAGAAATAAGTTGAATTAGTAGATTTTTATAAAGACATTTACACTGTAAGTAAAAACAATTCGAGTTATTATGTCTGACAAATCAAAATTATGGTATTTGGAAAATTTTAATCTTTTTGAAAACCTTGATTCAAAAAGTATGATGGAATTAGATAAACTAATTATAGATACCGAAACCAAGACCAATGAACCGGTTTATTTTGAAAGCGAACCTTCCCAAACAATTTATTTCTTAAAAAAAGGGAGAGTGAAAATAACGAAGTACTTACCCGATGGAAGCGAGAAAATAATTGCAATAATTAATCCGGGGGAAGTCTTCGGCGAAATGGCTTTTCTCGATGAAAGCGAAAGACACGATTACGCTGTAACGGTCGATCCGAGCAGAATTTGCGCAATCAATAAAAACGATCTCGCTAAGTTTATTGAAAAAAATCCCGCTCTGAATTTAAAGATGACCAAAGTGATCGGACTTAAGCTGAAAAAGTTTTCGGAACGCATTGAGGATTTAATTTTCAAGGATGCCGATCAGCGCGTTACTTCATTCATTTTAAGATATGCTGAAAAGAACGGTAAAACTGTCGGGGAACAAATCTTTGTTAAACCGTTTCTAAAACATCAAACAATCGGCGAGCTTACAGCTTGTTCACGTCAAACCGTAAATACAATTTTAACTTCCCTTAGGAAAAAAGGTTTGATAGACTTTGACAGGAGTAAGCTGATAATAAATGACAAAAAGAGACTAAGAGAAATAATTGAATAAAAAAAAGTGCGAAAGCAAACTTGCTAACGCACTTCCTTTGGGTTTGGCAGGAGGAGTATCAAACAATTACTTTTTCAGATAAAATAGGCGCTTGTGGAAAATCTATACAAGGTTTAGAAAGTCTTCCCAAATAATTTGAAAAGGTCATTTCGGTTATTAAAGCAATTAAATCAACTAAGTTTTCCGGATCATATCCGGCATTGTAAAAATCACTAATAACCGATTCCTCTACATTTCCTCTGTTTTTAATAATCTCACTCGTCAACGTAATCAAAGTTTCAAATTTCGGGTCGGGATAAATTCCTTCTCTTACTTCGATTATTTCTTCATCGCTCAATCCTAACATTTTTGCTTTTAACGTGTGCGCCGAAACGCAGTAAATACAACCATTAGTTTCAGATGCCGCAAGATAAATCACTTCGCGTTCTATCGGAGAAAAGGAGTTTTTAACCTGAGCATTTGAGAACTGCAGATACGACTCCAAGGCATTTTCGGAATTTCCCAATATCGAAAACAAGTTGAGCACTTTACCGTAAGCCGATTCAATCTTATCAAAAATAGAGTTTAACTTAGGCGATGCGTTTTCTCTGTTCACTTTCATTATACTTTTCATTCTCTTCTCCAAAATTCCAATTAAGAAATAGCTTCTGCCGTTTCAAGTTCAGGTTTAAAAGTCACGCCTACAAATGCGCCGTATATTAAATGTCCAACAAAACTTGCCATCGCCATTAAAAATGAGCCTGAAAATAACCCGGCGGAATAAGGCATTCCGTTCATAACCATCATCATCGGCATTACAACCAACTGAGCTAATAACCAAGGTAATATTCCGTATATTGCTCCCGTTTTCGCATTAGCATCTTGCTTTAATATTTTAAGATAAAATAATGCGTAACCTACCGCCAAAGTTTCACCTACCATAAAATGCGCCAGCCAACCGACAATAATAGGGGCATGCATCGTGTGTGCCAGCATCCCGGGAATATCCATTTTAAATCCCATTAGAGGCGCCATATAAGTAAAAGCTGTCATGGCAATCGTGCCGATAAATCCTGCGATTAATGCTGATGTTAAAGAGAATCTTGTTTTCATTTTGTACTCCGTTTTTTGTTTTTAGTTTTAAGTTCTGATACAAAACTAACACGGAACGAATTTTTAAACTGTCGCAGATTTGACATTAGAGCAGATTTTTTATTTTTCATGAAAAAAAGAAAATCGGGCTAAAATTATTTATTGAAATTCTTTATGATTTCTTTTCTGAATTATTGAATATTTATTAGATTTATTTTTGCTTTTAATAAAATTCACATAAGGAAAATATGACAAACAAAAAATCACAACATACATTTCATATTCCCGTTATGGGATTGAGCTACACAATTGATTCCCCGATTAAAATTGCTCATCTCGGCATTGCTTCTGTGATGTCAATATTTGAACATAATCTCGTTGAGAAGATGAGAAAATTTTATGCGGAAAAATTTAACAAACACTTCGAGCCGATTACTCCCAAAAGAGAGGACTTCAGGGCTGAACGAATAACCGCCTACCTTAATTTGGTAAATGAAATAGTCCATGAAAAGTTTGATATGTTAATTGAGTCCGTTTCCAATGGCTATAGTGAAATCGAAAAATATTTCGAATTGCTTCCAACCGCTTCCGAACTTAGCAAACAATGGGAGCGAATAGTTAAAACAAATTCAGACAATATAAAAGAAGTAAAAAAATGGCTTCAGGATAATTTGTCAATAGGAAGTATTGATGTAAACATAATGACGAAAGTTGACGGTCCTAATTACAAAGGGAAAAAGCAACTGCCGATTGAACAAAATGATGCTCACGCCGCCATCAGAGGCTACGCCAAAAGCGATTTGGAATCCTCTGTGGTTTTATCCGCGGGAATGAATCCAAGATTATTTACTTACATGGAGAACTTTTCCGATTTCTATCCGGATGCACTCGGAAGAATCAAAAAGAAAATTATCATTAAGGTAAGCGACTATCGCTCGGCAATAATTCAAGGAAAATTTTTCGCAAAGAAAGGTCTTTGGGTTTCGGAATATCGCATTGAATCGGGACTGAACTGCGGCGGGCATGCTTTTGCCTCCGACGGTTATTTGCTGGGACCAATCCTTGAAGAGTTTAAGAAACAAAGGGAAACTTTACACAAAACCACTTACGAGATTTTTAAGTCCGCATTAGAAAGAAAAGGGAAGCAAGTTCCAAATGAGATGCCGGAGCTGAAAATTACCGCTCAGGGAGGAGTCGGCACCGGAGAGGAACATAGATTTTTACTTAATAATTACAATATCGATTCTGTTGGCTGGGGAACTCCTTTCCTTCTTGTTCCTGAAGCTACAAGTATTGATGAAGAGACGATGAAACTTTTAAGCGATGCAACCGAAGATGATTTATATCTCTCGGATGCTTCACCGCTCGGCGTTCCATTTAATAATGTCCGCGGAAGTTCGAAAGATATTGAACGCATTGAACTTGCAAAAGAAGGTAAACCGGGAAGCTCTTGTCCGAAAAAATATTTAACCTTTAATACGGAGTTTACCGAAATTCCGATTTGCACGGCTTCATCACAATATATAAACTTAAAACTTACCGAATTAAAAGAGAAAAATCTTCCGCCTGCGGATTACAAAAGTGAATATAACAAAATAATAGCGAAAGAATGTCTCTGCAATGGTCTATCCAACTCGGTTTTGGTTTTGAACAATCTCGATTACAAAATGGAGGGACCGGCGGTTTCGGTTTGTCCCGGACCAAATATGGCTTATTATTCAGGTGAGTTCACGCTGAAACAAATGGCAGATCATATTTACGGACGCATAAATATTTTAAACACAAAGAATCGTCCTAATATGTTCATTAAAGAGTTGAAACTTTATCTCGATTTCCTTAAGAAAAAAATCGACGATGCATCTCCTCTTTTCACTGAAAAACAATTTAAATATTTCGATACATTCACAAACAATCTTTCTTCCGGCATTGAATATTACCGCAAAATGTTCAGCGAGCAGAAAGAATCGTTAAAGAATTCATATAAAAGCGCCTTAAACGATTTAACTAACTTACAAGATTATTTTAACAAAATACTTGAAGAGTTAAGCTTATACAAAAATAATTTGGAAATGAGATAGAGAAGCAACAAAGAGTTAAGCTCAATAACGCTTAGCATTCTCAAAAAGAGACTGTAATTCCCATTCCGTTAAATGAAACTAACGGAGAGATTCGGATATGTGAAGTTTTGACACGTTTGTTTTTATTAACATCCGTAACAAATTGCCCCACGTAATAACCGATTACAGCTCCAAGAAAAACATCCGAAGCCCAATGCTGGTTGTGATAAATTCGCGATAAGGCGGTTAAACCTGCCGCGCCGTACCATAACGATTTCCAGTAAATGTTATCTATGCTCTCAGCCATTACTTCGGATACGGCAAATGCAACCGTCGTATGTCCGCTTGGGAGTGAGTGAAAATCGTTATCGATTAAAGTAAACGGATTAAAGAATAAATTGCTCTCGCCTTTATAGGGTCTTCTTCTCCCTAAAATCACTTTTAAAATAGCAGCGCCTATTCCGGAAATTACAAATGCCTCCGAAGAATATAGTCCAAGTTTTCGGACATCATCGTTGCCCGAGAACAAACCCGCTCCGTAAATGCCAGCTGTAAATAACGCTGTATAGCCGCTGCCGTAAAATTTATCAAACCCGAATAAATTATTGTTAAAATCATTTTGGTTTGATAAAGCAAAAGAGCGTACACTTTTATCGGCTAAGAATAATGCCGCGGTTCCGAACGTTACAGCTCCAACTCTAACCCAATCCGATTGAGAAAACCGGAGCGGACGTTCCGCGGTATTAAAACCAACAGTTACCGCAGAGGAAAAATCGGTTAGGAAAGTTTTACCTATATTATCGCTTCCCGTTTTCTTCTGCCCGAGATTAATTCCTGTAATAATCAGAAGTAGGTTTAACCCCAATCCAACCTTGAAAAATATATTTTTTAATGAAAATTGTGCCTTCAAGCAACTATCCTCGAAATAACTAAATAAACAGGTCTGAATATTTATATTTTTTTATCTATTGAAAAGTAATAATAATTAATCACTTTTCTTATTGTGAAAAATAATAATGAGAATTTTCAATAATAACTACGCTCCAACTGCTTGATAAAAAACTAAAGGCGGATTAGAAAACCCGCCTTTAAAATTTATTCTATACCAAAATTCACTTATCTCTTTTGGTACGGAGGTTGTTTTGGATAAGGATTAGGATAATTTTTAAGCTCATGCAGCACTTCTTTAACCGCAGCCTTAAGTTGAGGGTCAATTCCCTTTGCCAAGTCGGTCGGATTATCCACAACCTTAATATCCGGATCCACTCCGTGTCCTTCCTTAAACCAAGTCCCGTCCGGATTATACATTCTAAATGTCGGAACGGTCAAATATCCGTTGTCAATCAATGACGGCGTTCCGCTAATTCCGATTAATCCGCCCCAAGTCCTTAATCCGACTAATTTACCGATTTTAAGTTTGCGGAAAAAGTCAGGGAAAGCGTCTCCGCCGGAACCGCTCCAACCATTTATCAACATTACTTTCGGGCCGAAATTCGCAAACGGGGGCCACTGCCAATTTTTACCATCTCGAACAGCCCAAAATGCCAAGGGCTTTCTGTTTAATAATTCAACAAACCTATCGGGAATTTGTCCGCCGCTGTTAAATCGCTCATCGATAATTAAACCCTTTTTATCCATCTGTCCGAAGAACTGTCGGAATAATTCATTCTGTCCTTCCGTCCCGGTATTGGGAACATAAATATAACCTATTTTGTTATCCGTCATCTTGGCAACATATTCCCTGTTTGCTTCAACCCACGCCGAATGTCTTAACTTTGTTTCATCGGGGATTGTTTTTACGTAAACTTTCCTCGCTTCTTCAAACGTAGGCTTATCGTTGACAGTCAGTTCGACGGTTTTATTAGCCAAGCCTTCAAATGCCGCATACGGCTCTTGAGAAACATCCAATGGAACTCCGTTAACTGCGAGAATGTAATCTCCCTCTTTAACATTAATTCCGGAAAGAGTTAAAGGAGAGCGTGCGCTGATATCCCACGGAGCGGCGGTAATAATTTTTTTAATTCGGAAGTGTCCGTTATCAACAGCCCAGTCAATTCCGAGTAATCCGGTTTTTTCATGTTTGGCGGATTCGTAATCCCCGCCGCCTTTATAAGTGTGCGAAGAACTGATTTCCCCAATCATCTCGCCAATCAGAAAATTAACATCGCGGCGAGTAACCGCATATTTTACAAAATTCCCGTAACGTCTTCTAATTCCTTCCCAATTAACGCCATGCATATTGGGGTCATAAAAGAAGTCTCTTTCCATTCTCCAAGCATCGGTAAATATCTCGTTCCACTCCTCGCGAGGCACAATAGTCATTATCATCTGAGATGTCGGGAGTTTCTTCTTAAGTTTTTGCTTCGGCTTAATATCAATAACATAAAGCCCGACACCTTTCATTACCAACATTTTTTTCCCGTCAGCGGAAATTTCATACTGACTTGCTCCGCTTAGAATCGTCTTCTCTTTTTTCGACTTAAAATCGTAATATTTAATTTCGCTTTTTCCGTCTAAAATACCTGCCTTCGGATACACAACATAAACAGGTTTTCCGTCAACCGCATTAAGATTTGACAAATTTCCCGGAGCTACTTGTATCAATTGTGCTCGTCTTTCAAAATCATTAAAATCTATTTTAACCTTATCTTTTTTATCTTTCTTTTTTCCCTTATCGACTTTACTTTTATTTTTACTCGATTCCGTTTTTACCGTATCGTTTTCGGGAAGATATGGAGAAGGAATATCTTTAGTTAATGGAACTACCGCCAAATTGACTGCATTCGGGTAAATAAAAGTGTTGTCCATGCTGCTGTAAACCGGCCTGAAAGTTCTTTTAGTCAAATAATAAAGATACTTCCCGTTCGGATCAAAAACAGGTTCGGTATCGGAATAAAATCCGGAAGTAACTTGGTGCAGATGGCTTGATTTGGTATCATAAATAAAAAGAGCGTGATGCTGGTTATCCAAACCGCGGGAATAGGTCATCCATCTGCCGTCATTAGACCAACTGACTTTAAAACCTTCCAATTCTCCTTCGAACATAAAAAGTCCTTTATCTACATCAATAATTTTTCCCGAATCAAAATCGTAATATCTGATTCGCATTGCATTATCGACCCACGCAATTTTTTTTGCATCGGGCGACCAATACAAGTTATACTTAAATTTCGAGCCGGTATTTGTTAAGGTTTTCTGCTTTGAAGGATTATCACTATTAACAACCGTAAGTTCATATTCGCCTGTTTTATCGCTCCAGAATGCTATTTTTTTCCCGTCGGGGGAATAAGCGGGAAAACGTTCTGCAACACCTGACGAGTTTGTTAAATCGTAAACTGCGCCTTCCTTTGCAGGCAGCGAGAATAACTCACCGCGCGCCTCTGTAACAACACGGTTACCATGAGGAGAAATAGCGGCATTTTTCAAATATGATTTAACTTTTTTCTTTACCGGAAGGAGTGTAATATTATCGGTAACAACTTTAATATCAACTTTATTATATTTATCGGCGTTCAGATTTAGCGTATATAAATTATCTCCGGCTTCGAATATTATATCGTCCGGTCCTATTGATGGAAAATGAACATCATAATTTTTAAAAAAAGTATGTTGTTTAAATTCACCGGATTTTGTGTTATAACTCCATATATTAAATCTCTCGTTAGCGCCTCTATCCGAAAGGAAATAAATTATATCTCCGTGCCACATAGGGAGTTCATCGTTAGCCGCCTCATTCGTAATGTTCTTCGATGAATAATCTTTCAAATTAAAGAGCCAAATATCAGTCGCCATGCCTCCTCGGTATCTTTTCCACGTTCTGAAAAGACGCGTCCTCGGAGTATATGCCAACGTTTTCCCGTCGGGAGAAATTTCTCCGAATTCACCATACGGCACAGGCAGCTTTATCGGCAAACCGCCGTCAACACTGATTTTATAAATTTGGTCGAATCTCTGTCTCCCGCTTTTTCTTGCAGATGCAAAAAGCAAATTCTTTCCGTCCGGGGTCCAATCCAAAACTCTTTCGCCCATCGGATGATTTGTAATACGCTTTGGCGTTCCTCCCATCGTAGGAATAATATATACATCGGTATTGCCTTCGTAATTACCGCTAAAAGCTATAAAATTCCCGTCAGGAGAAAATTTCGGCATAAATTCTTCTCCTTTCGGAGAACTTAACTTTACCGCTGTTCCGCCTTCCTTAGGTGCAACCCATATATCTCCGGCATAAACAAAAGTGATTTGAGATGCCGAAATATCGGGATAGCGAAACAATTTGGCGCTTACTTGCCCAAAATTCAGAGAAGCGGAAAAAAGGAATAAAAATAGAATGGAAATTTTCTTCATGTCTTCACCTTAACAATTTACTTTTAAATATCGTTTAATCAAACTTATACGTTTGACGAACAAATAACAAAACGGTTCTATTAATTCTTATCCCTTGTTTTTAGCCGATTATTCAAGTAATTTTGTTATTAAAATATTTTACGAACATTAATGAGCAATATGGAACAGAATAACGAAAAAGATAACAATCGGTTACATCAAAATAATGTGCCCGAGAAAAATTCTCCAATACCGGAATCGAATTTAACAAAAGAAAATAATGTCAATACAAATATCAAAAATGAAGAATCTTCAAATGATAAATCTTCCGATAACGAAGAGGTGAAAGCTCAACCTAAAAGAAGAAATAACAGAGGAAGATATTACAGGAACAGAAATTGGAAAAATAAGAAAAAGCAATCCGAACAATCTTCAGAGAAAGAAACCCAAGATAAAATCTCCCTTAAAAAGGAAGATAATTCTCCCGAGATAAAAGAGAGTTCAGATAAACTTGAAAATAAACCTCCCAAGTTAATAGAAGAGAAATCTGCTGCTAAACCGCCTGCGGAAAAACCTGAACGGGAAACAAAAAGCAGAACTGCAAACAGACAACCAAAACAGAAAACTGAAAACCGGAGTGAAAAAAATACTCGCCAAGTTAAGCAGAAAGAGAATGTGCCTTCTCCCAAACCTATAGAAAAATCGAGCAAAGAGAAAACCGCTGCGCAGAAAAAGCCTCCTACTCATATTCCGCCTAAGAAAAACAACAGAAATAAACCGGCGGTAAAAAAACCTGTAAAAAAAGCTGTTCCTTTATCTAAAAGAGATAACCGCTCGTTTCCCGGAATCAAATCCGTCTCAATTGTTATTCCCCTTCTGAATGAAGAGGAATCGCTGCGAATATTATATAATGATATAAAAAAAGCAATTAGTCCTTACTCTTTCGATTATGAAATAATTTTTATTGACGATGGCAGCACGGATAATTCATTGAACATTCTTCGAGACCTTAGCCGGCGCGACAACAAAGTGCACTATTTCAGTTTTAGAAAAAATTACGGCAAATCCGCAGCGCTTAATGTCGGATTTAAACGCGCCAAAGGCGATGCCGTTATTACAATGGATGCCGATTTACAGGACGACCCAGCTGAAATTCCCAATCTTCTGAGAAAACTTTCGGAAGGTTACGATTTGGTCTCCGGCTGGAAAAAAGTCCGCCACGACCCTTTTATTAAGCGGCATTCATCCAAGTTCTTCAACTACATGACGCGCCTTTCTTCCGATGTAAAAATTCATGATTTTAATTGCGGATTAAAAGCGTACAGAAAAGAAGTTATTAAAATTGTTTATGTCCACGGTGAACTTCACCGCTATATTCCGGTACTTGCCGGACAAAAAGGTTTTAAGATTACCGAAATTCCGGTTAAACATCATCCGAGACGATATGGAAAAACAAAGTTCGGCATTTCAAGATTCTTCAAAGGATTTGTCGATTTGCTCACAATTTTAATGATTACGCGCTACGCTACGCGTCCGCTTCATCTCTTCGGATTTATCGGAACAATTTCGTTTGTCGGCGGTTTTGTTATCGACGGCTACTTAACTTTGGAATGGCTCTTACACAAAACATCGTTAAGCAATCGCCCGTTGTTGTTACTCGGACTTTTAATGATGATTGTCGGTGTGCAATTGTTTGCAATCGGGTTACTCGGTGAACTTTTTGTGCATAAGTTCAGAACGGATTTGGACTTTTCAATAAAAGAATCAAAATAATTTGAAAAATCTTTTCGCAACATTTCCAAAGAGTGAGCTGTAATGAAAATTACAATCGTTTCACCCGCATATCCGCTGCGAGGCGGAATTGCCAATTTTACCGGACTGCTTTATAAACATCTCGCGGAAGAAAACGACGTAACCGTAATTACTTTTAAAAGACAATATCCGAAAATTCTTTTCCCCGGGAAATCGCAGTTGGAACCGAATAAAAGTTCGGAGCCTATTCCCGCTAAGGTTCTCCTCGATTCGGTTAACCCGTTTAATTGGCAAAAAACGGGAAAAAGAATTGCAGAGGACAATCCCGATATATTAATTTTTGCATATTGGCTCTCTTTCTTTGCTCCCGCTTTTGCTGCAATTTCAAAAAGAGTAAAACAAAACGGTAAGACGAAAATCGTTGTTCTTTCTCATAATGTTATTCCGCACGAACCGAAACCGTTCGATGAGAAACTGACCGAAATGTTTTTTAAGTATGGCGATTATTTTATTACTCTCTCAGAGTCCGTAAAAAAAGATTTACAGAAAATAATTCCCGAAGCCAAAGTAAAACAACTTTATCATCCCGTTTATTCTAATTTCGGTAAACCCGTAAATAAAGAGGGCGCACGCGCAAAACTTGGAATAAAAGCAAAAAAAGTTCTCCTCTTTTTCGGTTTTATTCGAGATTACAAAGGATTAGACACGCTCTTGGAAGCCCTTTCGAGAATTGACGATCCGGAGCTTGTAGCCGTAATTGCCGGAGAATTTTACTCGGGAAAGGAAAAATATTTTGAACTGATTGAGAAATTTAATCTCAAAGAAAAAGTTTTGATGTTCAATGATTTTATTCCCGCCGAAGATGTAAAATATTTTTTTTCGGCGGCGGATGTCGTCATGCTGCCATATAAAGAGGCAACTCAAAGCGGAATTCTGCAAATTGCAAATAATTTTTTGAAACCTGTGATTGCTACAAACGTAGGCGGACTTAGTGAATTAATAGAGGAAGGAAAATCCGGTTTTGTAGTGGAGAAAAATAATCCGCCGAAAATCGCCGAGGCAATAACAAAGTTTTTTGAAAACAACGATGAAAAATTTTACGAGGAAAATGTTAAAAGACAAGCGGGAATGTTCTCTTGGAAAAGATTTACCGAAGAACTAATTAATTTTGTAAATGAAAATGAAAATGAAAATTCCTAACGTAAACCTGTAGAGTGAAAAGAGTTTTAATAATTACATATTATTGGCCGCCTGCAGGCGGCGCAGGCGTTCAGCGAGTTTTGAAATTTACAAAATATTTACCTCGTTTCAACTGGCAGCCTATTGTTCTTACCGTTCCGAATCCCGACGCTCCTGTTGAGGATTTTTCCTTGCAGAAAGATATTCCCGAAATTTGCAAAGTATATAAAATAAAAGGTTTTGAGCCTTTCGCACTCTATAAAAAATTTACCGGCAAAAAATCCGACGAGAAAATTCCCTCAGATATTTTGGTAAAGAAAAACCAATCTCTGAAAGAGAAAATCTCAAAATTTGTAAGAGCTAATTTTTTTATTCCGGATGCAAAAATAGGATGGCTGAAAAACGCCGTTCGACAAGGAGAAAAAATTATTAAGGATGAAAAAATCGATATAATTTTTTCTTCGGCTCCTCCTCCGACTGCAGCAATGATAGGAGCGAAATTAGCTGAGAAAACCGGAATAAAATTTGTCGCCGATTTTCGCGATCCCTGGCTTGAAATTGTTTACAATCAAAAGTTAAAGAGAAGCAGATTAACAAAATTTATCGATTCCAAACTTGAGTTACGCACACTTAAACAAGCCGATAAAATTGTTACGATAAGCGAAGATATTTCTCAACTGCTAAAATCCAAAGTTCCCTCGAAAGATGTAGTTGTAATTCCGAACGGATTTGATGAAAGTGATTTTCATGCAATCACAACCGAGAAAAATAAATCTTTAACGATTGCTTATACCGGCTCGATGTCTGTAGATAGAATTCCTTTCCCTCTCATGTATGCTCTGAAGAAGTTTAAGGAAAATGGAGTTACAAATATAAGATTGAATTTTGCCGGAAGATTCGCACCTGAGTTTTATTCCTTGATGAAGGAGTTGGAAATTGAGGAATTTTTTCATATTCAATCATTCGTCCCTCATAACGAATCGACAAAAATTTTACAAACCGCTGATGTTTTGCTTCTTGTAATTGATAATGTTCCTAACAACAAAGGATTTTTAACGGGAAAGATTTTTGAGTATCTCGGAACACGAAAACCCATTTTCGCAATCGGACCGGTAAACGGAGATGCCGACAAAATCCTTACTGAAACAAACAGCGGCGAAATGGTTAACTATAGCGATAACGATAAAGCTTACGAACTCCTGCAAAAATATTACGACGATTGGAAAAATGAGAATATACGATTTTCTTTTAACGTTGGTAAATTCTCTCGTGAAAATAATACAAAAGAATTAGCAAAATTAATGGATAGCTTAATATGAAAATAGTTTCAATAATAGGAGCGCGCCCGCAATTTATAAAGGCGGCGGTGGTTTCCAAAGCACTCGAGAAATATGAAAACACAAAAGAAATTTTAGTCCATACAGGACAACACTACGATGATAATATGTCGAAAGTATTTTTCGATGAACTCGAAATAAGAAAACCGGATTACAATCTTGAAGTAGGCTCAGGTTCACATGCATTTCAAACCGGAATGATGATGATAAAAATCGAGGAACTTTTGATTCGGGAAAAACCGGATTGGGTTTTAGTTTACGGAGATACAAATTCTACTATCGCCGGTTCGCTTGCAGCTGCAAAACTTCATATTAAAATAGCTCACGTAGAAGCCGGCTTAAGAAGTTTTAATATGCTGATGCCTGAAGAGATTAACAGAATTTTAACGGATAGAATTTCCACTATTCTTTTTGCTCCGACCAAGAATGCGATAGACTTGCTCTCCAAAGAAGGAATTAAGGAGAACGTAATTTTTACCGGCGATGTAATGTTCGATTCGATTTTACACTATCAGAAACTTGCCGAGCAAAAGAAAAAGTTATCGAATATTATCGCTCTTGAAAAGTTTTACCTCGGAACAATTCATCGCGCGGAAAACACGGATGATAAATCCCGCTTAACATCAATCTTTGAAGCTTTCTCCGAACTCGATCTGCCGATTGTAATTCCGCTGCACCCGCGAACAAAAAAATTAATTTCCGAAATCAGATTTTCGGAAAACGTAAAAATTATTAAACCTGTAAGCTATCTCGAAATGATATTGCTATTGAAGAACTCAGTAAAAGTTTTAACCGATAGCGGCGGACTGCAGAAGGAAGCATATTTTTTGAAAAAGCCGTGCATCACTTTGCGCGACGAAACGGAATGGATTGAAACACTTGAAGGAAACTGGAACTTTATTGTCGGTGCGGACAAAAACTTAATACTCGAAAAAATTCGAGTAACGGACTTCGGAAAACAATCAGACGCTTTCGGCAGCGGAAATGCAGGAAAAGAAATTGCCGATTATCTCGTAAATAATCTTTAACAAACTTAGCTGTAATTGACGAAAAGAGGTAATTTATTTTTGATCCGCTTTATTTATTCAAGATGTTTTTTTTTGATTAAAGCCGGAATGACAATTTGAATTTATAATTATTTTTTCCCCGATAAATCGGGAAGTGTTGTTGAATAAAAAATTAATAATGAGAGTTTTATAAAAAAATGAGAAGAATGAATTCCACACTATTTTTAGTTCCCGTTCCAATGGGAAACTATAAAGATATTACATTACGCGCGTTAGACGTTTTACAAAACGCCGATATTATTATTTGTGAAGAGTACAAAGAAGCCCGGAGACTCTTTGCAAAATTGAACATCGAGCCTAAAGAACTTTTATCGGTAAATGAACATAATGAAGAAGAAGATTCGGGCGAGATAATTAACCGGATTTTAAGCGTTAAAAATTCGGTATTAATTTCTGATGCCGGTTCGCCGGTTTTTTCCGATCCGGGAAACTACTTGGTGTCTCAGGCATTAGAGAGAAATATCAATGTTGTTCCGCTTCCGGGCGCTAATTCCGTAATCACGGCATTAATCGGTTCGGGATTAAACTTGAATAGTTTCTATTTTGCCGGATGGCTTCCGCAGAAAAAAGATTTACGAAAAGAGAAGCTTCGGAAGTTAAAAACAATTAAAGAACTGATTGTTTTGATGGAAACTCCTTACAGATTAAAGAAGCTCCTTGCCGAAGTTAATTCCGTATTCGGGAAGGAACAATCGATAGTATTGGCTTATAATTTAACAATGGAAGATGAAAAATTTTTTAGAGGAAAAATCGGAAAAATTCTTAAATTTGCCGAAGAGAAGAATCTGAAAGGCGCTTTTATTTTAATGATTGAAAACAGAAGGAGAATATAAATTGATAGTTGTTGTTGATGTTATCACTACACAAAGTCCTCACGCTCTAAAATTTGTTTTGAATAAAAAAATAATTAAAAATAATGTCCGCAGTTATGATAACCCCGGCGATGCCGAAAACGATCCGCTGGCAAAGGAGCTTTTCAGCATCAATGGAATCAAAAGCGTTTGGTATTCCGAAAGATTTTTAACATTGGAAAAAGAAGAACATACCACCTGGGGAAGCGTCCAAAAGTCTCTTGTTGAGATTATGCAGAACTTTGATGTTGAATCGTTAAACAAAATTGAAAACGAAATAACCGACTTCCCTCCGCACATTAAGAAAGCCGACGAGATTATAAAGAGTAAAGTTCTTCCTTTTCTAACAAGCGACGGCGGCTCGATAAACATTGTAGGCTATTCCGATGATACGCTCCGGCTGAAATACCTCGGGGCTTGTTCAGGTTGCGGACTTGCGGAGGAAAGTACGTTAAAGTTAATCAAAAAAACTCTGCAAAAGGAAATGCATTACCCTCTTAATATTGAAATAATTCAGTGAAATTCAGGACGGAAATATTTCCCGAAAAGAGCGGGCTGCAAATAACTCCGAAAAGTAGAGTTGCAACTTTCGGCTCTTGTTTTGCAGATAACATCGCTCGAAAATTTGATGGATACAAATTCAATATTCTTCAAAATCCATTCGGCGTACTTTACAATCCGGTTTCGATTGCCAACGCCATAAAAATTATCATCGACAAAAAACGTTTTTCGGAAAAAGACTTAATTTTTTACAAAGGGGAATATCATAGTCTTTATCACCATAGTTCTTTTTCATCACAAGATGCGGATGAAATAATTCGGAGAATCAATTCGGCTGCAAATTCCGCGTATAATTTTTTGTCCGAAGCAAACCTTCTTGTTATTACTTTCGGCACAGCTTGGGTTTACGAATACAACAAAACAAAGGAAGTTGTTTCCAATTGTCATAAAATACCGGCGTCGGAATTTACACGCCGAAAGCTCGATATTAGAGAAACCGCAGCAGCGGCGGCACGAGGAATTAAGTTACTGCGAATGATAAATCCCGGCATTAAAGTTTTGCTTACCGTAAGTCCCGTCAGACACTGGAAAGACGGCGCGGTGGAAAATCAAAGGAGTAAAGCAACTCTTCTTCTTGCAGTGGAAAAATTAGTTGCAGAGTGTGAAAGCCTTTTCTACTTTCCTTCTTACGAAATCTTAATGGACGATTTACGAGACTATCGTTTTTACGAAAAGGATTTAGTTCATCCTAACGATGCTGCCGTGGATTACATTTGGGAGAAATTTTCCGAAACATATTTCTCCGGAAGCACAATGAATTATTTATCCGAAATTAAAAATTTACAAAAAGCGCTAAACCACAAATTGAGAAATAGAAAATCGGACGAAGCGAAAATCTTTATCGACGCAACGGTAAATAAAATAAACAAATTTGTGGAAAAATATCCTCATGCGGATTTCTCCCGGGAGATGAAAAAGTTGTTATCGAATGAAAATTTAAGTAAGTAACAGTTTACAGATGTAAACCATTACTTACTAAGCAGATATGTATTTGGGGACTTCTAAAATATACAATTTGGCTAATAAAAGCCAATTTATTTTTAAAATAATTAATATTTTTCTCGATCGGGGAAAAAATGCGTGATTAGTCTCGTATTTTCACATAAATAAATGACGCAAAAAGATAAATTCCTTTTTCTTCTTTTGCCTTTTAACACTCGACTCTTTAACTTGAGACAGTTGTTTTATATTCATTAGAGTTACTGCAAATGCACGGAATTATTTTCCCAATAATATTTCTTTTGGTTGGAGTTACTGCCGGTATCGGTTCGGGACTTATCGGAATAGGCGGAGGGGTTATTTATATTCCTTTCCTCTATTTACTGTTGCCCGCTATTGGCGTTCCCGATGACAAATTGGTTTTTACTGCAATTGCAACTTCTCTTTTTACCGCGCTCTTCTCATCGGGGAGTTCTTTTTACAATCATCTGAAATTAAAAAATGTGGATTTTAAAAGCGCTGTTATTCTCGCTTCGGGAAGCGTAATCACTTGCTTTTTAGTTCCGCGATTTGTCGTAAACTTGAATCCGATTTATCCTAAAATCATATTAATTTTCTCTCTCTTGGTTACAATAATTAAACTTGTTCTTGACAGAAACAATGTGGAGCCATCCGGATTAAAGTTAAATGAAATATATCTCTTTTTCTTCGGCGCTTTGGTAGGAGCAATTGCTTCTTCAGCCGGAATCGGAGGCGGCGTTTTTATTGTTCCGATTCTATCCTTCTTTTACGCATTACCTTTTAAGAAAGCAATAGGGACCTCAACATTCACTGTTTTCATAACGCTCCTTGTTTCTTCAATCAGCTATTGGATAATTGACACTTCGGCGGTAAGTAATAATTCCGCAATGGGTTTAATAAACCTTACTGCTTCTATTCCAATGGCAGTAGGCGCAATATTGGGCGCACGGTTAGGAACAAAGCTCGGTTATAAAATCTCCGTTAAAGCCGTTAAAACCGTTTTTACACTTTATCTGATTTTTGCGATTGTTAAAATCGCATCAACTATTTAGATGTAAGGAAATCGTTCTACAACGTCCTTTCAATCTTAAATCCGAATTACTCAAGAATATCCAACTTGTCTATTATTTTTCTCAACATTTTATTGTAATAACTTCATTTCTTTATTAATGAATTTCGCTGAAAATAGGTTAGATATTGAACTACTTCGTAGTTCACCTAATTTTTTTAATCTCCAGTCTATGGACTTCGTCCACAGCTATTATAAATTTAACTGCTTCGCAGTTCAGAATGTACTACTGCAATCTGCTCAGTTGCGAATTTCCCCGACTGCGAAAGCAGTCGAATGTAAATAGCCTCGAATGAAATTCGGGGACCATGAATTTGCAGTACAACCGCCAACTACGAAGTAGTTGAAGTTTGCATGCAGAATTTCATAGCAATGCAAATAATTCAACTGCAATTTAATCTTTTTTATAACAAATATTTATCGTCATATTTTACATGAAACTCATCCAATATTCTCTTAAACTCCTCAATAAATGTTTCCTTTTTATGATGTTCCGGTTGATTCATAATATATTTAATTAACTTTTTCTTTGAATCTATTGAATATGTAAATGCTCCGTAACCAATCTGCCATCCGTGAAATCTCGGGAAAAGATTTTTTTCTTTTATCATAACCGAACTTGAAACTTTTATATCTTTAATAAAATCAGATAAAGCTATCGTCGGATGCAAATGTGTCAATATGTGAATATGATCCTCCACTCCATTTATCCGGTAAAGGTGAGATTTCTTGTTTTTTATTACACCCCAGATATAATTGAAAAGTTCATTTCTGTTTTTTTCGATAAGCGTTTTTTCTCTATTTTTTGTAGAGAATATAATTTGGTAAAGTATTTGTGTGTAACTTGACATACTATTTCCCCCTTTTATTACAAAAATAATAATAATTCTAATAAAAGAATTGTTCACAGAACTCTGCGAGAACTGCTTCGCAGTTCAGAATGCATTACTGTGAATCCGTCCGACTTCGGATTAACTCGACTGCGAAAGCAGTCGAATGTAAATAGCCTCGAATGAAATTCGGGGACCATGAATTTGCAACACAACCGCCAACTACGAAGTAGTTGAAGTTAATTTTACGACAGTTCCCCAATCATAGACAAAGTAAAAAAATCATTCTACAACTTTTTAGCCAATCCCGAATACTTCCGTTCAACCTTAAAACCGAACTTATAAAAATACTCCGGACGGAAAAACCCGGTAGTTACATATTCATAGTGTTCGTTTTTCATTCTGTTAAAAAACTCCTTCATCAGAATATCGCTTATTCCCTTTCGGCGGAAAGGATCGGCAACAACAATTTTATCCATGTGAACTCTTTTATCATCAACGGTTGTATAAAAAAGTCCGCCGATAATAAAACCGCGTGATGAAACGGCAACAAGGAATTGATGTTCCGAATTAAAATTCACCATTAGATTTGCATCAAGAAACATACGGTGTAAGCGCGATATTTCTTTGGGAGTAACGGGACGCCTAATAACAAACGGGTTGCCGTCCGAATCAAAAAATTCCACAATAAGATTTTCCTTCTCGTGTCCTCCGGCTCCGATTTTCATTATTTGAGCCGAATCCTCGGGACGCAAATGCGAATAACTAATCCTTGTCAGAAAATATTCCTCTCTTTCCGACAAATTGAACTTGGCTTTAATTTCCGAAAGCATAACGAGAAGTTCTTTCCTCTTTATTTTACGATTATGAAACTCTTTGATTATCTTTTTAAATTCTCCCTTAACTTTATCGGAACTATTTTGATAACACGTTTCAAAATAAAATTTAATTCTTGTTTCCGGTAATTGCCGCTCCAACTCGTTAAGACTGTACGTCGAGTAAAGTTCATTAAGCATCGAAGCTTGGGCTTCTATCGATGCGTCTTCATTTAAGTTAAGCCAACGCCTAAATCTATTTATTGCAAAGAATAATCTTTTGGAGATGAAAACTCCCTCCGAGATGTCGGTAAGGAATGAATCCAGCCTTTGCAGCGCATTTTCTCTATCGGGGAAATCCGCACTGCCGCCGAGCTGATTTTTAAATTTGCTTAAATATTCGACTCCTTCTTCTTCACCAAGTGCGGAAATTATACCCGAAAAAATTTGGTTCCATATCGAATCTCTTTTAAGGAAAGGATATTTATTTACGGAATCCGCGACAAACCCGTTATAAAATTCACTGAGAAAATGAAGCGCCGAGTTGTACGGGACTCTATTTTCAATCGAAACCAACCTCGTGCCTACTTGGTAATCATGCTTGGGAATAATAAAATTATCGGGAGAGTAATTTGCCAACTGCAATTTATACTTTGACAATTTAATAAAGTTTAACGAAGCCGTTGCAGCATTCCAAACAAAAAACCTCCAAATATGATAAACCAACTCGTTCTTTTTTTCGTCGGGATGTTTGTACATCCTTTCCAAGTAATGCCCGATGTTTTCCTGAGGATTGTATTCTTCCGTCCAAAGTTCATATTTTTCCCAATAACCGCCGAACTTGTTAGTCAGCTTCTGTCCGGAAACAGCCGAGCATGCAATAATAAGCCAATCGCTTTCCAAAGTAACTTTTTCGGGAGAAAGAGTTTCATTCAAATTTATTGTAAAATTATACGAACCGTGAAAGCGCGTTTGCACTGAGACGCGATAAGTTGTATGAGTGGAAAACTTCTTGTAAAAACTAATCCAAATTCCCGAAGGCAGAATATCATCAAGACGAAGAACCGTTCCTTGTGAGAAGAAGAAAATAGCCTCACGAATAAGGGGAGTTTCAACAAGAGCTTTATTTATCCTTTGTAAATCGGCAGGCTCAATGTTTTCCTCGTAAACAACTACCTCCTCCCAAGTATATTCGTCTCCGGTCTCAACATCAACGGCAACTTTCTGATTTGTGCCGAGCCACTTTCTGAAGCCAAGTCTGATTTTATTTCTCGTTTCGCTTGCCGCTTCGGAAACAGCGGGATTTTCCGATTGAAGTTTATACTGAACTAAAATTCTTCTGATTGTCCTGTAACTCGTCGGATGAAGCTCAACATACTGATTTAGAAAAGCAAACAAATCCGGAATCGGAGTAAACCTAAGCTCGGTTCCGGAGAAATCATGAAGAATGTTATTAAGCAGTCTTTCAATAATTCCGAGAATATCTTTTGCCTTCCTTTCAATTAATGCGCGTGAAATTTCCGAATCGAGTATATCGTAATCTATCATAAAGTATTTTTCAAGCAGCCAATCCAAACGACTGTTTTTACAAATATGAATAGCGGTTTTCAGCATTTCACGTCTTACCGATTTATGCTTGGTCAACTGCGGTCGTTTGATTAAATCGGCAACAATTTTATAAATCGGCAGCGTGGAATCGGAGCTTAAAAACTTAAGATAATTCGCAGCTCCGAGAGATTCTTTTTCATCTTCGGATTGAATCAGAAACGCTGCGAGGTTCAATCCGTAAAGCGATTTCTCGCCTCCGAGGTGAAGTTTTTTTATTGTTTCCACGTCAGCTGAGTTAATCTCAATTCTTTCGGCAACTCTGTTAAATGCAATATTTTTTTCAGGTTCTCTGTTGCGAAACCACTGAAAAATGGATTCGCCGCAAAAATCGAATAATGCTTTATTTCCAATCCAGTAAATCGGGTTTGTTAGAAAAGGCTGCAAATCGATTCGATGCGAAGTAATATCATAAATAAAATCACCGATTTGAAATTGTTTCTCCCCGACTCTCTTCACAAGAAGCTCGATTTCTTCATCGGCAATTTTAATTTTATCATCGACAAAATAGATGTCGTCGCTTAATTTCCCTTTCTCCCGTAAAAACCAATTCGGAACTCTAACATTCACAGTTTTACTTTTTAACTCGATATATTGCTTAACGTACATCTCGTTTATTACGGAATCAAAATTCTTTTCAATCACGCGTCGCTTATACGTTCCTTTGGGAGTAAGCTCTCCTTCTTCTGCGGTGAAAGGACGTTCGATAATTCGGAAATCAATTATCCTTTCGAAAGGAGCTAAAAACTTATTAACAGTTACTACTACCGAAGAAAAAATATCTCTCATTTCCTCTTGGGAATAGTTTTTTTTCAGTAACGATTCCGAATCATAGTTGGGATAAATCAGAACAGTGTTAAAAAGTTTGTGGTCCCCTACAAGAAAAACCTGCTTAACAAAATCGAAGTCGCGGAAAAGGTTTTCGATTTTTTGCGGAGCTATTGTTTCACCTTTGATGTTTTTATATATTTCTTTTTTTCGGTCGATTATTTCAATAAAACCGTTTTCGTCCATCTTCATAATATCGCCTGTAGGCAGCCAGCCGTCGGCATCAAAAGTGTTTTCTTTATTTTTATAATAACCGATTGTTACGTAAGCTCCGCGGATTAACAACTCACCGTCATCGGCTAATTTCAGTTCGATTCCCGGAAGCGCTTTACCGAGAGAATTTTCATAATATTCTCCAATCGGGGTCATCGTAATTCCGCCGGTTGCTTCGGTCATGCCGAAACCGCTCATAAGATTTACTCCGTATTGCTGGAAAAACATAAAAATATCGGGAGGCAAATAGCCGGCAGCGGAAAGGCCGAATTTCAGTTCTCCGCCGGTAACTTTCCCGATTGCCGTTCTGATTTCTTCTTCGTCGTCAACTGCAATATCAACAAGTTCGTTAATTCGCTCGAAGAGTTGAATCCACTTTTTAGGGATACTAATAAAAATTGTCGGCTTGATGAGATTCATGTTTTCAATCATCGTCTCCACGGAAGGATTTTCCATGAAAGAATATTCCGCTCCCCAAAAAACACTTCCCATCAGTTCCAAGTAACGTCCGAATGTATGGAACAGTGGAAGATAACTTAAATATCTGTCTTTATCGTTTATTTGAGGAATCGCCATCGCGCGCGCAAACCGCTTAAACACAATGTTCATATATGAAAACTCAATTCCTTTCGGCTCACCGGTAGTGCCGGACGTGTACATTATTGTTGCGAGGGAATCAGTATTATATTCCTTTGTTTTGTAATAATCTTTTTCGGCATCGTATTTTTCCGCGTATGATAAAAACTCCTCAAAGGTTATTACATCTTCTTCAATAGAACTGCCTGAAAGGAAAACCACCCATTTTAAGTTCGGGAGATTATGCTTAACCGATTTTACTTTAGCCAATTGATTTTCATTGGCAACAAAAATCACTTTAGCTTCCGCTTGATTAAGAATAAACTCAATATGCTCGGCTACCGCATTTCCGGGAATCATAATATTAACGATTCCGTTAGTTAAGCAAGCCAAATCAAGCCAAGCCATTTTAAGACTGTTCTCGAGAAGAAACGCTACTTTTACATCTTCATAAAATTCAGAAAGCAATGATTTTAGCGCCGAAGCATAGCGCTCAACATTCTTCTCCGTTTCTTTCCACGAATAGGGAGTTACTTTCTCACCTTCAAGAATATTAAATAACGTTTTGTTCTTATAAAAATTACTACGCTGATAAAACAATTCCCTAACTCGGTAATTGCTTTTACGAATTAACGCTTCAATAAGTTTATCCCATCTTCTTTCATTGTAGATTCGGACTAATAATTCCGAACGTCTGAAAATATCTAAATAAAGATGAATAACGTTCTTTAAAGTTGGCGTATCATTTTTTGAGTTAATCAAAAAATTGCCGAAATTAAAAAAATCATCAGGCTCAATCAATTCTGCAAATTTTTCAGAAAATCCGTTCCCGACGAGAAGTGTAAATAGTTTTTCCGGTTCTTCAAAATTAACTGTGGAATAATTCTCTCCGCTAACCAAAGCGAGATGATCGTTAATATTCTCAACAAGTTCCTTTAATGCCGCATCATTAAAAGAAGATATTCCTGCCGAGAGTGATTCTGCAATTTGCGTGAAATTCATAATACTCCTTGAAAAAAATTTTAATAGATTTTAAAACTACAAACTTCAGTAATATCGAACAACGACTTTCCGATTGACGGCTAAATAATATTTTAATCTTTTCACAAATTGAAAAGGGTAAGAGACTCAAAAGTCTATAGATGCAAAGGCTTAGGGGTAAAAGGTTAGGAAGTTCAAAGAAAAAAGACACAAATAAAAAGATAAAAGTTGAAAGAATCCTGTCATTGCGAGACTCCGCTTGCGGAGGCGAAGCAATCACCGGTATGAAAAACCTACGCCGAATATTCGGGAGATTGCTTCACTTCATTCGCAATAATGAAATTACTGAAATTTGCTGTTATTTCGACTGAAACGAAGGGAAGGGAGAAATCTTAAAAACAATAAAAACACCGTCATTGCGAAGCCGACTTGTCGGCTGAAGCAATCTCCAATACAGAAAACCAATGCCGAATATCTTGGAGATTGCTTCGTCATCCGGCTTTGCCGGATTCCTCGCAATGACGAATTATTTTAATTTCTACCAAAACGAAGTGAAGGGAGAAATCTTCCTTTTTATGCACTTATAGATTTCTCACTTTTAAACCTCGGAGGTTTGACAAACCTCCGAGGTTTGGCTTTTTCTTCTCTACTTTTGCCCAATAGATAAATCCATTGGTTAACGGAAGAGAGCCGAACGCTGAAAAATAAGTCAATTGGTCATTAGAATTGGTGTTTTTTACAGATCAAAATATTGTTCAGACATTTAGTCGAAAGAAAGGAAATAACAAAAACTATTTTTTATCTTCCTCGTTTGCGCCGTTTATTATCGGAACAGTAAAAACGAACTCAGTTCCAACATTTTTCTCGCTCTCAACAGTAATCGTTCCCCCGTTTAGTTCTACCGCTTCTTTAACCAAAACCAATCCGAGACTTGTTCCTTTTTCTCCCATTGTTCCAACTCCCGATTCTTTATTTACATCCCACACCTTTCTTAATTGCTCATCGGTCATTCCGATTCCGGTATCAGCAATTATTATCTTAACTATTCCTTTCTCTTTATCTAATCGAGTGGAAACAATGATTTTATCTCCGGGATTAGTGAACTTAATACAATTATTAAACAAATTTCTTACCGCAGTCGAGAACAAATCTTTATCGCAGTAACAAATAGGTTTTCCTTCGAATTGCATTTTGATATCCAAATCTTTAGCTTGAGCCGACTGTGTGTAATAGGATGCAACATTAAGCAGCAGTGAATTTAAATCATATTTTTCTTTGTTAACTTTTATTTTACCCGATTGCGAACGCGCCCATGTTAAAATATTTTCTACCATGTTTAGTAATTTTTGAGTAGAGCTTCTCATATTCGCGAAAGCGCTCTTTAAGTCTTCTTTTTCAAAGCTGTCAAACTCCGACAAAACTAAATCCGTATAACCTAAAATTGATGTAAACGGATTTTTTAAATCGTGAGCGACAATACTAAATAATTTATTTTTTTCATCAAGAGCAATTTGAAGTTCCTTTTCCTTCTGCTTCCTTTTCCTAGTTTCGAAATAAAGCAAAATAAAAAGAAAAGCTAAAACGATTCCTACTGTAACTCCCATGAAAATAATTTCTCTTGATCTTTTTAATTCGGCTGATAACAAAAGATTCTTTGCGGATATTTCGTCCGCCGCTATCATTTTATAAAGTTCATCGGCTCTAATTTTCATATCCATAATAGATATCTCTCTCTGCAAATCAGCAAATTTAATTGCATATTCATATACTTTGTTTAAGTCGTAATTTTTATAAATAACAATAAGATTTTTATAAGCATGCAATAATCCCTCTTTATAATCAATTGATTCTGCTATTGAAATAGCATCTTTTTCATACTCCAAGGATTGGAAATGTTTATTAATAGCATCGTATATTAAGGCTAATCCGTTATAATTAAGAACAAGTCCGATTTTATAATCAAGACGCTTAAAGATAGCAACGGATTTAAGTCGATAAGCGAGCGCCTCTCCATATCTGAATTGATAAAAAGCAACACCGCCAAGCCCCCCGTAAGATGCTCCGATTCCTTTTAAGTCTCCGAACTTTTTGTATTTCCTCAATGTCAGTAAATAGAAGCTCTTTGCTTTATCATACAGACCTTTCTTGTAATACAAATCGGCAAGCAGAGACTGGGCTACCGTTATTCCGAACGCATCATTCAAATGCTGGCGAATCTGGATTGCTTCGACAAGATAATTTTCCGCTTTATCATAAACACCGAGAATAGTAAACCATAGCCCTGCCTGTATGTCGCAAAAAGCCGCCCCTCGCAGGTTATTAATTTTTTTGAAAATCTTTTTAGCATGAAAAACATTTTCCAAAGCTAAAAAATACCTGTGTTTGTATCCGTTGTAACCGCCGATATTATTATAAGCATAAGCAAGCTGAGTGGAGTCGTTGGCAATCCGAGCATACTTTAATGATTTTTCATAAAACACAATCGAAGAATCATACTTATTAATATTACGGTAAATAACACCAACGTAACTATTTGCTTCGGCTAATTTCGAATACAACTTGTTCTTGCGGGCAATTTTAATTGCATCTTTGCCATACTTCATTGCTAACATCGGGTTCTTTGTGCGAAGCGCCCAGGTATTTTTTAATAAGATTTTTAGTTGTTCGGTTTCGGACTTATTCTTTATTGATGATAGAAGAGAATCGTCCTGGGAAGAAAATTCTCTTTGCGGAGTAACAATCGCAAGAAAAACCGCTATAGTAATTATTAACTTCAATGATATCTGCTTAGTGAATTCATGTTGAATATTAATTTATAAAATATTTCAATAAATTCAAAAAGGATAATAAAAAACGGATTAGAAAATAGCCGTACTCCTTTCCCATTTGCCACAACGAGGAAAGTACGGCTAAAAACTATGACCAAACAAAAAGCTCAGTCTAATCCATTATCATTCTCAAAAAAGAAGAACTATCTCCTTTATTTTTCTTTTTCTTCTCCGCTTTTGTTTCTTCTTCAAAAGAATTAAAATGCTGATGATAACCTACATTTAGAGTTTTATCAAGAGATGAATCCTCTTCCGTAAAACCTCCGAAAATTTCGGGTATCGTATCAGGAATATCATCCGTATCATCAAATAATGTTCCTTGTGAAATATTCTCTTTCTCCTTTTCGTTACTTTGGGACACAGTTTTTTCTATAATTGGCGGTTTAACCGTTTTAGTTTCAAATCCGGTTGCAATTACAGTGTAGGAAACAAATTCCCCCATATCTTCTTTTACAACCCAGCCGAAGATTATATCGGCTTCTTCACCCACGGCTTTCATGATAACATTATTTCCGGTTTCTATTTCGTTCATTGTTAAATTTGATGATCCGGTAATATTAATCAGCACTTTCTTTGCGCCGGTAATGCTCATTCCTTCAAGCAAAGGAGATGAAATTGCTTTTTCCGCCGCTTCCATTGCACGGTTTTCGCCGCTTGCCGTTCCACGTCCCATCAAGGCTTTTCCCGATAAACTCATCACTCGTCTGACATCCGCAAAATCAACGTTTATTATCCCGCGGATTGTAATAATATCGGCAATTCCCTGAGTAGCTTCAAGAAGCACTTCGTTGGGCTTTGAGAAAGCATCAAAAGCCGATGTTGAGTTTTCGAGCGTATTCAGTAATCTGTTATTCGGGATTACAATCAAGCTGTCAACGTGTTTATTTAACTCTGCAATTCCTTCTTTTGCATTATTCATACGCTGCTTTCCTTCCCAAGCGAAAGGCTCGGTTACAACGCCGACAACCAATGCGCCTAAACTTTTGGCTTCCTCAGCAATTACGGGCGCAGCTCCCGTACCGGTTCCACCGCCCATTCCGGCAGTGATAAAAACCATATCGCTCCCTTCAAGAATTTGTTTTAAGTCTTCTCTGTTTTCTTCTATTGCTTTTCGTCCTACATTAGGATCAGCGCCGGCGCCCAAACCTCGCGTTATATTAACTCCGATTTGCAATTTGGTATCCGCCAAACTTGCTTCCAACACTTGGGCATCCGTATTTACGGCAATATACTCAACTCCCGCAAGTCCTTTTTTTATCATGTAATCAATTGCGTTACATCCGCCGCCGCCTACTCCGACAACTTTCAAATTTGCGTTTAACTTTTTCTTTTCCCTTTCTTCGGGAGCTAAACTAAAAAAACGTTTTTTTGTTTGAGTCATAATAACCTCCTCGCTGTGGCATTTATAGTTCGTTAAAAATTTCAACTAATTTATTTACTAATTTTTTAATTGCGCTTTCTTTTGTTCTTCCTAATTTTATCCGCTTGTTCGGCTCTCCCTGCACGCTTCCCCCAATCTGTATTAAACCAAGCGCGGTAGCGTATTCAGGTTTTGCAATTTCATCTTCTATCTCGGATTCAATATTCAACGGCAATCCTATCTTTGCCGGAATCCCAAATACTTCCTCGGCAAGTTCTGTAATTCCCCGCAGCATCGAGCCTCCGCCGGTAATTACTATTCCCGCTAAAAGTTTTTCTTTAATCTTTGATTGTTCCAATTGATGATTTATCATCTTAAAAATATTTTTCATTTGCGGATTTATAATCTGGCACAAAACAGTTGTATCAACTTTCCTATTCTTTCTGGCTCCCACAGCGGGCAGCATAATTAATTCAGGCTTAACAATTGCTTGTGAATGTGCGTAGCCGTACTCCTTCTTAATCTTTTCCGCTTCATCGCTAACAATGCTTAAGGTTTCCATAATTGCATTCGTAACGGCATTCCCTGCAGTGCCGACAACGCCGGAAAATTTAATAACCTTCTTCTTGAACACTGCAACATCGGTTGTACCGCCGCCAATATCAATCAGGGCAACGCCGAGTTCCTTTTCATTCTCTTCAAGAACCGAAATACTTGAAGCTAACGGTTGAAGAATTCTATCTTTAACGGTAAATCCCGCTTTCTGAACAGCCCGCTCAATATTTGCAATAGCAGGAATAGAAGCCAGCACTACGTGATGAACGGCTTCCAACTTTGTTCCCACCATATCGAGCGGACTTTCAACCTCCTTTTCATCAAGGAAGTATTGCTCCGGAATTATATGCAGAATCTGCAGCTCGGAGGAAGACTTTAGTTTGCGAACATCCTCTTTTAATCTATCCAAATCTTCCTGCGTTACTTCGCCATCCGGATTTGAAATTGTTATGTAATTCCGATGCCGTAAACTTCTAATGTGCTCCCCTGCAATTCCGATATTAACACTTGAGATTTTAACTCCCGCTTGCTCCGATGCTTTCGTAATCGCTTCTTTAATCGCAGCCGACATTTTATTGATATTTGAAATTAATCCGTTATTCATACCATCCGACTGAACCACGCCGGCGCCGATTACAATCTTTTTGCCATCCTCTTCTCGTGCAATAACTGCACAAACTTTGGTTGTCCCTATGTCAAGTCCGGCTATTATATTTTTCTTCATGATTTATTACCTTCAAACTTACTTTCATCCAATCCCAAAAAGATTTTTCCCGAATAGCGTAAATCGATATATCTAATATTTTCATTAAGCCTGGAGTCTTCCAAGTAGCTCCACAATTTGTTATAATAATAAACATCCTCAACTTCTTTTCCCTTTTCTATATGAACGGGAAAATCGGTTATTGCCAAATAGATATCAATTGTGTTCCCGCTGTTCAAAACAATTTCAGATAAATTATCATAGAGTTGAGGATTAATTATTTTTAATGCGTCAAGTGTTTTAAAAGCCGGGATTAACGCTTTATCCTTTTTAACGTATTGAAACATTGTGTAATCGCTTTTTCTGTCAAGAGTGATAATCGGCAAAACGAGATGCTGCGTATATTTAAGTATCGGCAGCAATTCAAAATTATCAGTAACGATATATTTTTTGTTATTGGTAAACAGCTCCGCTTTAAAAGACTTTTCCGTGATATCAACTTCAACTTTGCCGTTACCGTTATAAATTACATCTACACTTTTTATATAAGGATGTTTTTCAAATCTTGATTTAAGAACAGGTAAAGTCAGTTCGGGATAAATTTCCTTTTTATCAAGCTCGGCGTACTTAAAATAATATTCCGTCGGTAAATAGCTACAGCCGTTCAGTTCAATTAGTGTAATATTATACGGCTTCTCCGCTCCGACATCAACCGCCAAGTAGAAAATTATTCCCACCATTACAAGTAAGAAAAATACTCCGAATATTTTTCCGATCTTGTTCACTCTATTTTTTACTCTTATATAGTTCTATAAATTGTTCTCCCAGTTTCCAAATGTCGCCGGCGCCCATTGTTAATACAATATCGCCTTCATTTACAATTTCGTTCAACATTTCAGGCAATTTGGTTTTGTCAGGTTCGTAATAGACGTTTTTGTGCCCGAACTTTCGCGCCGCTTCGGCTACAAGCTCGCCGCTTACTCCTTCAATAGGTTTTTCTCTTGCGGGATAAACATCCGTGCAGACAAGTACGTCGGAGTTCAGAAATACACGTCCGAATTCCTTATAAAAATCTCTCGTTCGCGAATAGAGATGCGGCTGAAAAACAGCTACAACTCTTCTTTTCCAACCATTTCTAACTGCACTTAACGATGCGTTAATTTCAGTCGGATGATGCGCATAATCATCAATTACAAGAATGCCGTTGGAATACTTAGTCTCAAAGCGTCTGTAAACACCGGCGAATTTCTCAAGGGCAGTTTTAATTTTATCGAAAGGTATTCCGAGTTGAGTACCAACCACCACGGCAACAAGCGCATTTTTAATATTGTGAACGCCGGGAATTCTTAAAGTTATTTCTCCGAGTTGTTTTCCAAAATAGTTTACGGTGAACGTTGAGAAAAATTCGCTGTGCAGCATATTTTCCGCGCGAACATCCGCCTGCGGACTTAATCCGTAAGTAATAATTTTTTTATTTATCATGGGAATTATTTCCTGCAATGCAGGTTCATCGAGGCATAGAGTTACGAATCCGTAAAACGGAACTTTATTGGCAAACTCAATGAATGCGGATTTTAAATCGTCCAAGTCTTTGTAAATATCAAGATGCTCTTTTTCAAGCGTTGTTATCGCCGCAATCGTAGGAGTAAGTTTCAAAAAGGTTCTGTCGAACTCATCAGCTTCAACTACAATATATTCACCTTTCCCGAGGCGTGCATTCGTCCCGCCGAGTCCGCTCAATTTTCCTCCGACTATAATTGTAGGATCAACTTCCCCTTCGGTCAGCACCAGCCCAACCATAGAGGTTGTAGTGGTTTTGCCGTGAGTTCCCGCAATACCGATTCCGTACTTCATTCTCATTGTCTCGGCAAGGAGTTCGGCGCGTTTGATAACCGGAATTTTCTTCTCGTATGCTTCAACGAGTTCGGGATTATCTTCCGTAACAGCTGAACTGTAAACAAGAACATCCGCATCTTGGACGTTATCGGCGCTATGCCCGAGTGTAACTTTTACGCCTAAACTTTCCAACCGCTTTGTAATTTCAGATTCATTCAAATCGGAGCCTGAAACTTCAAATCCTTGACTTAAAACGATTTCAGCCAAACCGCTCATTCCTATCCCGCCGATTCCCACAAAATGTATTTTTTTAATAAATTTCTGCATCATAATAATCGTTCCTTATAAATGCGTCGCATAAGAAATTGCTTTTCGGGCAATCACTTCAGCTGCGTCATGTTTCGCAAATTTTTTAATATTCTTACTCAGTTTTTCTAATTTTTCATTATCATCCAAAAGCTCATTAACCACATCAAATAACTTTTCTTCGGCATACTCATCTTTTATTAGTTCCGCCGCCTCAACTTTCCGAAGCGCTTCCGCATTTTTAAATTGATGATCGGCTGCAACATTAGGCGACGGAATTAAAACCGCCGGCAAACCGAGATAAGAGAGTTCCGCAATCGTTGTTGCGCCGGCGCGTGCAATTATTAAATCCGCCGCAGAATAATAAAGCGCAACATCCTCAATAAAATCAAGGACCCTAACGTTTTCGCTTTGGTATTTTTTATAATTATCAAAGTAACCTTTACCTGTTTGCCACAGAACTTTTACTCCCGAAGAACTAAACTTCTGTAAATTTTTTGCAATAGCTTGATTAATTGTTTTTGCTCCCAAGCTTCCGCCAACAACGAAAATATATTTACTCTTTTCCGAGAGTCCTAATATTTCACGCGCTTCTTTTCTATGCTTCAATTTTAAATCAGGTCTA